>CAYPAE010000020.1:0-6075 GCA_964408595.1 uncultured Gemmatimonadaceae bacterium
CCAACACCGAGACGATGGCCCGCTCCACCACGTCCCCCGCCTCGGCGAGGCCCAGGCCGTGGCGCAGCAGCATCGCGGCGCTGGCGATCGCGCCGATTGGATTCGCCACCCCGCGCCCCGCGATGTCGGGCGCGGAGCCGTGCACCGGCTCGAACAGTCCGGGCCCATCGCCGATGGAGGCTGAAGGCAGCAGGCCCAGCGATCCGGTGAGCACCGCCGCCTCGTCGCTCAGGATGTCGCCGAAGAGGTTCTCGGTGAGCAGCACGTCGATCCGCGCCGGATCCGCCACCAGCCGCATCGCGGCGAAGTCCACGTACAGGTGCTCCAGCGTGACGGCGGGAAACTCCTCCGCGCCGAGCCGGGTGACCGTCTCCCGCCAGAGCTGAGAGACCTCGAGCACGTTCGCCTTGTCCACCGACGTCAGCACGCCCCGCCGCTCGGCGGCCGCCCGGAACGCCACCCGCGCCACCCGTTCGATCTCCGCCACGGTGTAACGGAGCGTGTTCACCGCGCTGTCCCGCTCGAGGCCGCGCGGCTCGCCGTAGTAGAGTCCGCCGGTCAGCTCCCGCACGATGAGCAGGTCCACGCCCGCGAGGCGCTCCGGACGGAGCGGCGATGCGTGAACCAGCGATGGATGAACCGTGACCGGCCGGAGATTGGCGTACGCCCCGAGGAGCTTCCGTAGAGCCAGCAGCCCGGCCTCGGGACGGCGCTTCCCTTCCGCGGCGGCCAGCGCCGGATCGCCCACCGCGCCGAGCAGCACCGCGTCCGCCTGGGTCACCGCGTCCCGCGTGCGCTGGGGCAACGAGTCGCCCGACTCGGCGACGCCGGCGGCGCCGACGGCGTACTCCCGCGCGTCGATCCGGTACCCGAACAAGTCCGCGGCCGCGCGCAGCACCTTCAACGCCTCGGCGGTGACCTCGGGCCCGATGCCGTCGCCCGGAAGGACTGCGAGCGAGAAGCGCTTCACGAGCGCGCCCGCTCGAACGCGGCGATCTCCGGCTCGCGCTGGAGCGTGCGGCCGATCTCGTCGAGCCCCTGGAGCAGCATGTCGCGGCGATAAGGCGCGATCGCGAACGCCGACTCGAAGCCCTGCGCGTCGCGAACCGTCGTCGTCATCAGGTCCACGGTCAGCTCGTATCCATCGGTCGCGGCCTCGCAGCGGCGGAAGAGCTCGCTCACCGCCTTCTCCGGCAGCGTCACCGGCAGCAGTCCGTTCTGGCAGCAGTTCCCGTGGAAGATGTCGGCGAACGATGGCGCGAGGATGGCGCGGAATCCGTAGTCGGCGAGCGCCCACGGCGCGTGCTCGCGCGAAGAGCCGCAGCCGAAGTTCTCGCCGGCGAGCAGAATGCTCGCGCCCCGCGCCGCGGGACGATTGAGCTCGAACGCCGGATCGGGCGAGCCATCGGCGCGGTAGCGCCAATCGAAGAAGAGCGACGGCCCGAAGCCGGTTCGCTCGATCCGCTTGAGGAACTGCTTCGGGATGATCTGGTCGGTGTCCACGTTGGCTCGCGGGAGCGCGACGACGCGACCGGTGTGGACGATGAATGGCTGCATGTGGCTTCTTGGTCTCCATGCGCGGTGGGCGTCGTCGCGAGCCTGATACGTCATCCCGAGCGAAGCGTCATCCTGAGCGGAGCGAGGGATCGGCTCGTCAGTGAGAGTGAGGCTCGATCAACGGCGTATTCGGACGTGAGCGCGTTAGCGGGCCGATCCCTCGCTGCACTCGGGATGACGAGCGAGAAAGTACTTTAAGTCAGATTTGGAACATTCGTAGCCATAAATAGTTGCAGAGCATATTCGAGAAGGGCTCTAGCCCTCACCCTCACACCATCCCACGCACATCCACCAGGCATCCCTCGATCGCCGCCGCCGCCGCCATTGCCGGACTCATGAGATGCGTGCGGCCGCCCCGCCCCTGCCGGCCCTCGAAATTCCGGTTCGACGTGGACGCGCAGCGCTCCCCCGGCGAGAGAATGTCTTCGTTCATGCCGAGACACATGGAGCATCCCGGGTTGCGCCACTCGAAGCCGGCCTCGCTGAAGATGCGGTCGAGCCCTTCCGCTTCCGCCGCGGCCTTCACCCGCTGCGACCCGGGGACGACCATCGCGCGCACGCCGTTCGCCACCCGCCGTCCGCGCACGACGCCGGCGGCCTCCCGCAGGTCGCCGAGGCGCCCGTTGGTGCAGGAGCCGAGAAAGACTCGATCCACCCGGAGGCCTTCGAGCGGCGTGCCCGGCCGGAGATCCATGTACTCGAGCGCGCGGCGGTACGACTGCCGCTCCGCCTCCGACGGCGCGTCCGATGGGTCCGGCACGCGCTCGGTGATCTCCGCACTCATTCCCGGGCTCGTGCCCCAGGTGACCTGCGGTCCCAGCGAGGCGCTGTCGATGACGACAGTCCGGTCGTAACGCGCGCCCGGATCGCTTCCCAGCTCGCGCCACCCTTCGACCGCTCGGGCCCACGCCTCGCCCCGAGGCGACCTCGGCCGCAACGCGAGGAACTCGAAGGTGGTCTCGTCGGGCGCGATCATGCCGGCCCGCGCGCCGGCCTCGATGGACATGTTGCAGATCGTCATCCGCCCCTCCATGGAGAGGGCGCGGATCGCGTCGCCGGTGTACTCCAGCACGTACCCGGTGCCGCCGGCCGTCCCGATCCGGCGGATCAGTGCGAGAATGAGATCCTTGGCACCGACGCCCGGCCGCGGCGTGCCGTCGAAGCGCACCTCCATGGTCCGGGGACGCGACTGCACGATGCACTGGGTCGCCAGGACGTGCTCCACCTCGCTCGTCCCGATCCCGAAGGCGAGCGCTCCGAACGCGCCGTGGGTGGAGGTGTGGGAGTCGCCGCAGACGATGACGGTGCCGGGCCGCGTGGCGCCGAGCTCGGGGCCGATCACGTGGACGATGCCCTGGTCCGGCGAGTCGAGGTCGTGCAGCTCGATGCCCGCCTCGTGGGCGTTGCTCACCAGCGTGGAGAGCTGCCGGGCCGCGACTTCGTCCGCGATCGGCAGCCGCCGGTCGCCGGTGGGGACGTTGTGATCCACCGTGGCCAGGGTGAGCTCGGGGCGACGGACCCGCCGTCCCGCCAGCCGGAGGCCTTCGAAGGCCTGGGGCGACGTGACCTCGTGGACCAGGTGCAGGTCCACGTAGAGCAGCGCCGGCCCGTCGTCGTCCCGGGCACCCGCGAAGCGGGTGGGAACGACGTGAGCATCCCAGACCTTGTCGAAGAGGGTGGGCATGCCGTCAGCGGGGCAGCGGGGCGGCGGGGCGGCGGGGCGGTCGCTCCTGCGCGCCGGCGCCTTCCGGTGTGCTGGTGCTGCCCCGCTGCCCCGCTGCCCCGCTGCCCCGCCCCTGGCGGCCTTCCTCCGCCCACGGCATCATCGCGCGGAGCTTCGCCCCCACCTGCTCGATCAGGTGGTCCCGGTCCTCCTGGCGGAGACGATCGAAGTTCGGGCGTCCGGCGCGGTTCTCGGCCAGCCACTCCCTGGCGAAGGAGCCGTCCTGCACCTCGTCGAGGATCCGCCGCATCTCGGCCCGGGTCTCGTCGGTGATGAGCCGGGGCCCGCGGGTGTAGTCGCCGTACTCGGCGGTGTCGCTGATCGAGTAGCGCATGAACTGCATTCCGCCGCGGTACATCAGATCCACTATGAGCTTGAGCTCGTGGAGACATTCGAAGTACGCCATCTCGGGCCGGTAGCCGGCGGCGGTGAGGGTCTCGAAGCCGGCCTTCACCAGCGCGGTCACGCCGCCGCAGAGCACGGCCTGCTCGCCGAAGAGATCGGTCTCGGTCTCCTCGCGGAACGAGGTCTCGATGACGCCGGCCCTCGCACAGCCGATCCCGCCGGCGTAGGCGAGCGCGTTGGCGAGCGCGTTGCCGGAGGCGTCCTGGTGCACCGCGACCAGCGCCGGCACGCCGCGGCCCGCTTCGTATTCGCTCCGCACCAAGTGGCCGGGCGACTTGGGCGCGACCATCGAGACGTCCACGCCGGCGGCCGGCGCGATCTCGCCATAGTGAATGTTGAACCCGTGGGCGAACATCAGCGTCTTCCCCGGGGCGAGCCCCGGCGCGACGTCGCGCTCGTAGATGGCGCGGGCATCCTGGTCCGGCACCAGCATCATGACGGTGTCGGCCGCCGCCGCCGCCACCGCCACCGGACGGACGTCGAGTCCCGCGGCCTTCGCCCGCTCGGCGGACTTGCTCCCGGCGCGCAAGCCGACGATGACCCTCACGCCGCTGTCCCGCAGGTTGAGGGCGTGGGCGTGGCCCTGGCTGCCGTAGCCCACGATCGCGAAGGTGCGTCCGTCGAGCCGGCCCCGGTCGGTGTCGGCGTCGTAATAGACCCGCACGGATTCGTCGCTCATCTCGCTCCCGCTTCCAGTTGAGGTTGGGTGCCGATCCGCAGCTCCGCCGCGCCCGACTCCAGCGCCACGGCCCCGCTCCGCGCCACTTCCACGATGTCGAACCGCTCGAGCGCCCGGATGCACGAGAGGACGAACGCCTCCGAGCCGGTGAGCTCGACGATGACGCTGTCGGCCGACTCGTCCACCACCGTGGCATGGTAGAGCTGCACCACGTCGAGCAGCTCGGCGTACCGCTTCGCCGGGGGCCGCAGCTTGACCAGCGCGATCTCCCGCGCCACCAGGTCGCCCTGGGGAATCGCCGTCGCCTCGCGGACCCCGATGATCTTCTGCAGGTGCTGCACGGCCCGCTCGGTCGTGGCTTCGTCGGACTGCATCATGATGGTGAGCCTCGAGACCCCCGGCGTGTCGGTCGGACCCACCGCCAGACTGTGCACGGGGAAGTTTCGCCGCCGGATGAGCCCGACGGCGCGAGTCAACGTGATGAGATGGTCCTCCAGCAGGACCGTGACCGCCCGGGCACCGCTCATGCCGGCACCAGACTCGGGGCCGCCGGCTCTCCCTCGATCGGCTCGGAGAGCGAGGCTCCGGGCGGGATCATGGGGAAGACGTTCGCCTCCTGCTCGATCAGGAACTCGATCAGCGCCGGACCCGGGTGGGCGATGGCCTCCTGGACCGCTTGGTCCACCTCGGCACCGCGCTCCACCCGCCGGCCGAAGATGCCGTAGGCTTCCGCCAGCCGGACATAGTCGGGGCTCCAGATCGGGGTCGCGGAGTAGCGCCGGCCGTGGAAGAACTGCTGCCACTGCCGCACCATGCCGAGATAGCCGTTGTTGAACACGGCCATCTTCACCGGGATCCTCTCCTGCACCATGGTGGCGATCTCCTGCATGTTCATCTGGAACCCGCCGTCGCCCGAGATCGCCCACACCGGCTCGTCCGGCCGCGCGAGGGCCGCGCCCATCGCCGCCGGCACCGCGAAGCCCATCGTGCCGAGCCCACCCGACGTGATGTGGGTGTTGGGGCGGCGATAGGGGTAGAGCTTCGCGACCCACATCTGGTGCTGGCCCACGTCGGAGACGATCGTGCAGCGGCCGCCGGCCGCCTCGTCGATGGCCCCGAGGATCGTCTCGGGCGAGAGGTCGTCGCGAAAGCTCTGATGCCTTGGCCGCACGAAGCCGGCGATCTCCGCGCGCCACTCCTCGCAGTCGCGCGGCGCCACCTCGGCGAGCAGCCCCCGCAGGATCTCGCGCGCGTCGCCCACCAGCCCCACCGCGGTGGCGACGTTCTTCCCGATCTCCGACGGGTCCAGCTCCACGTGAATCACCTTCGCACCCCGGGCGAAGGCGGCGAGATTCCCGGTGACCCGGTCGTCGAACCTGAGACCGAGGCCGAGGATCAGGTCGGCCTGCTGGATCGCGCGGTTCACGTGCACTTCGCCGTGCATGCCCGGCATGCCGAGATGCAGCGGGTGCGACTCGGGGAACCCACTGATGCCAAGCAGCGTGGTGATCACCGGGATCCCGGTGCGCTCGGCCAGGATGCGCAGCTCCTCGTAGGCGCCGGAGAGGATGATGCCGTGCCCCGCCATGATGAGCGGACGCCGGGCCTCGGCGAGCAGCGCCTCGGCGGCTGCAAGCGGGGCTGCGTGGCCGCGGGGCAGCGGGGCAGTTCGCTCTGCTGCCACGAGGTCCATCGGTGTGCTTTGGCGGCC
>CAYPAE010000020.1:6085-12089 GCA_964408595.1 uncultured Gemmatimonadaceae bacterium
CGTAGGCGCCGGAGAGGATGATGCCGTGCCCCGCCATGATGAGCGGGCGCTCCGCCTCCGCGATGAGCCGGACGGCCTCGGAGAGGGCGGACACGCGGGCAGGCGGGCGGCCGGACAGCGAGTTGTTACGGCCCGCCGGCCCGCCGGCCCGCCGGTCCGCCCACTCCGTCTTCGCCTGCTGCACGTCCTTGGGGATGTCCACCAGCACCGGTCCCGGCCGGCCTTCCACCGCGATCGCCAGCGCCTGGCGCATGGCGTCGGCCAGATCCGCGACGTCCTCGACGAGGACACTGTGCTTGGTGATCGGCTGGGTGATGCCGATGATGTCGGTCTCCTGGAACGCGTCCCGCCCGATCATCGCGCGCGGCACCTGGCCGGTGATCGCCACCACCGGCGTGCTGTCCATGTGGGCGGTGGCGAGCCCGGTCACCAGATTGGTGGCGCCGGGCCCGGACGTCGCCACGCAGACGCCGGCCCGCCCGGTCACCCTCGCGTACCCGTCCGCCGCATGCGCCGCCGCCTGCTCGTGCCGCACGAGCACATGGCGCAGCGCCGGGTACTCGGGCAGCGCGTGGTAGAACGGCATGATCGCCCCGCCGGGATACCCGAACAGGAGATCCACTCCCTGCTCGAGCAGGACCCGGCAGAGGATCTGGGAGCCGGTGAGTGTGTCGGTCATGGCGCGTCATCCCCCCGGATGCTCACGCTCATGAGCCGGCCGATCCCTCGCTCCGCTCGGGATGACGCCGCCGCCGGACTCCACGCTGTTGCTGGCATCACACCCCCCACAGGTAGACCGAATTCAGCGAGCTCGACTCCAGCCGATCCGCGTGCCTCGCCTTGTTGAGCGCGTTGGTGAGCCCACGGGCGCTGGCCTCCACGATGTCGGTGGAGGCGCCGTGTCCTGAGAGCGACTTGCCGTCCACCTTGACCTGGAGAAAGACCTGGCCGACGCTGTCGCGTCCCGGTGTGAGCGAGCGCAGCTGAAGGCCCAGAACCTCGAGCTGCCGGCCGGTGATCTCGCTGATCGCGGTGAAGGCGGCGGCGATCGGCCCGTCACCGGTCCCCCGCGCCGCCCGTTCTCCCACCCAGGGGCCGGTCATCCGGACCTCGGCGGTCGGGCTCACACTGCCGCACACCACGCGGAGGTGGGTGAGCTGGAACTCTTCGGGCGCGTCGTGGAAGCTGTCGTGCAGGAGCGCGAGGAGGTCCTCGTCGAGGATTTCGCGCTTCCGGTCGGCCAGGGCGGTGAACTCGCGGTACACCTCGCCGAGCTGCGCCTCGGTCAGGTCGTACCCCAGCTCGCTGTAGCGGCGCTCCAGGCCATGGCGCCCCGAGTGCTTGCCGAGCACCAGCGTCGAGCGAGGGATCCCCACCATCTCGGGCCGGATGATCTCGTAGGTGAGCCCGTTCTGCAGCATGCCGTGCTGATGGATCCCCGCCTCGTGGGCGAACGCGTTCCGGCCGACGATCGCCTTGTTGGGCTGGGGGAAAACGCCGGTCAGGTACGAGAGCAGCTGGCTGGCGCGGTAGATCTCCCGCGGCTCCACGTTGCAGCGGAAGCCGAGCGCGGCGCCACGCACTTGCGAGGCGATCACGATCTCCTCCAGCGCGGCGTTGCCGGCCCGCTCCCCGATTCCGTTCACCGTGCACTCGACCTGACGCGCCCCCGCCGCGATCGCGGCGAGCGAGTTCGCCACGGCGAGCCCGAGGTCGTCGTGGCAGTGGGCGCTGAGCGTGATCCGGTCGGCGCCGGGCACCCGCGCGAGCACGTCACGAAACATGGCCCCGTACTCCGCGGGCATCGCGTAGCCCACGGTGTCGGGCAGGTTGATCGTCGTCGCGCCCTCCTCGATCGCCGCCTGCACCACGCGGCAAAGGAAGTCCGGATCGGTCCGGCTGGCGTCCTCCGCCGAGAACTCCACGTCGTCGGTGAACTGCCGCGCACGCCGCACCGCGGCCCGGGCCCGCTCGACGACCTCGTCGCGGCTCAGCCGCAGCTTCTCCCGCATGTGCAGGTCCGAGGTCGAGATGAACACGTGCAGCCGGGCCCGCTCGGCCCCGCCCAGCGCCTCGCCGGCGAGGTCGAGGTCCCGCTCGGTGCATCGTGCCAGCGCCGCGATGACCGGCCGCCGCACCTCGGCGGCGATCTCCTGCACGCTGCGATAGTCGCCCTCCGACGCGGCCGGAAAGCCGGCTTCGATGATGTCCACGCGAAGCGCGTCGAGCTGGCGGGCGAGGCGGACCTTCTCCTCGGGGGTCAGGCTGTTGCCTGGGGCCTGCTCGCCGTCGCGGAGCGTGGTGTCGAAGATGAGGACGTCGCTGGTGCCCATAGGCGCTTTGGGTTCCCCTGTTGGGTGGACCAAGAAAAGCGCCGCGGACCTCTAGGTCCGCGGCGCCGGTGCATTCGATCGAGACGCTGCTACTGTCTCACGTTGCTCGTGTCGGCACGCCGCGAACCCCTGGCTCACCAATAAGGACGGTAAGCAGGAGGCTAAGGAGGACGACGACGAGCGACAGACTGAGCAGCATGGTCGGCCGGGCTTCCTTCGATTCGGGTGGGCTGCCGGACGGTGCGGGATTCGACAGCGTTCGGGAGGCTAACGTGCGGAACGGGGGGCTGTCAAGGGGCATCGCTTGAGTGCACCGTCAGCCCGGACGGGCTTGTGTCATCCTGAGCGAAGCGAAGGAGACACGGGCAAGGTCATGCCCCCTTCACTCCGTTCAGGGTGACACGCCAGCCACTTCCGGACAAAAAGTCACCCGTTGACACATGCACCACGATGCATAATAATACGAGCATGAAGCGCGCGTCGCTCGCCCCGGTCATTCTGCTCAATACCGTCTGCTCCACGGGAGCGACCGGGTAGTTCTTCGCGCATGCGATGCTCCCGGCCCGCTCCCAGTGGAGCGGGCTTTTTATTGCCCCGCAACCGGCCTCTCCGGCCGATGGGGCACCACCAGCAGGAGGCACCATGGCCGCCAATGGGCAGCGGATCCACCCGGCCGGTTCCCGCAGGGAATCCCCCGGCCCCAATCGCCACGCCGCCGTGTCGGCGCATGAGGCGCTCGACCCCTCCCGGGAGCACGACGCCTGCGGCGTGGGGTTCGTCGCGACCGCATCGGGAGCGCGGTCGCACGAGGTGGTCGGCATGGCGCTCGAGGCAGTCGCTCGCGTCGCCCACCGGGGCGCGGCGTCCACCGACAACTCGGGTGACGGCGCCGGCCTCCTGACCCAGATCCCCGCGCGCCTCTTCTATCGCGACGCGTACCGGCTCGGCCTCCATCTCCAGCCGGGACTGCCGTTCGGGGTGGGCGCCTTCTTCCTGCCACGTCCGCCCGAGGCGCTCGCCGCGTCGGTGCGGATGATCGAGGAGGTCCTGGCGGGCGACGGGATCCCGTTCCTCGGCTGGCGCGACGTGCCGGTCAGCCCGGGCGCGCTGGGCCCGACCGCGCTCGCGTCCTGTCCGGTGATCCGCCAGGTGCTGGTGGGCCGGCCCGCGCTGGCCGCCGACGAGGACGCCTGGGAACGCGCGCTGTATCTGGCACGCCGCGAGATGGAGCGACGAGCGGGGGAGCTGAATCTTCCCGGCTTCTACGTCTGCTCGCTCTCCTGCCGCACCGTCATCTACAAGGCCCTCCTCACCGGCACCCAGCTCTCGGCGTTCTACACCGACTTCCGCTATCCGGAGTACGAGAGCGCGATCGCGGTCTTCCACCAGCGCTACTCGACCAACACCCTTCCGAGCTGGCCGCTGGCGCAGCCGTTCCGACTGCTGGCCCACAACGGCGAGATCAACACGCTCTGGGGCAACCGCAACGCGATGACCATGCGGCAGCCGATGCTGTCGAGCCCGGTCTGGGGCGCGAAGATCGAGCGTCTCCGGGACGTGATCTGGCGGGAGGGAAGCGACTCGGCGAGTCTCGACAACGCGATGGAGCTGCTGGTCCGGTCGGGCCGCGATCCGATCCATACCGCGATGATGATGGTACCGCAGGCGTGGGAGAAGTACCCCGACGTGGATCCCGCGGTGAAGGCGTTCTACGAGTATCACGACTGCGTGCTGGAGCCGTGGGACGGCCCGGCGGCGATCGCGTTCACCGACGGCGTGGTGGCCGCGGCCGTGGTGGACCGGAACGGCCTCCGGCCCTGCCGCTACAAGGTGCGGCGCGACGGGCTGGTGGTGGCGGCCTCCGAGGTCGGCGTGGTGGACCTCGACCCGCGCGAGGTGGTCGAGTGCGGCAAGGTCGGGCCGGGCGAGGTGCTCGTGGTGGACACCGCGCGGGGCGAGGTGATCCGGAATGTCGACGCCAAGCGCGAGATCGCCGGCCGCCGGCCCTACGCCCGCTGGGTGGCGCGCTACATGGCCACGCTGGTGCCCGACCCCGCCCGGGTGCCGCCCTCTCCCGAGGGCGAGGCGCTGGTCCGCCTGGAGCGCAGCTTCGGCTACGGCGCCGAGGATCTCCGCATCGTCCTCGAACCGATGGGCGCGAGCGCGGCCGACGCGGTCTGGAGCATGGGTGACGACACCCCCATCCCACCGCTCTCGGCGGTGCCCCAGAGCGTCTACGCCTACTTCCGGCAGCGCTTCGCCCAGGTGACCAACCCGCCGATCGACCCGCTCCGGGAGTCCCTGGTCATGTCGCTGCGCATGCACCTGGGCCGGCGCGGCTCACCGCTGCTCGAGCGCCCGTCCTACGCCCGCATGCTCCGGCTGGAGCACCCGATCCTGCTCGACGACGAGATGGCCGCGCTCCGAAACGTGGCCGGCTTCTCGACCGTCACGCTCGATGCCGTGTGGGACGTGTCGAAGGGCGTCGAGGGACTACGCCCCGCGCTTACCGCGCTCCGGCGCGCCGCCGAGCGGGCGGCCCGCCGCGGCGCGCGGCTGATCGTCATCAGCGACCGCACCGCGGATGAGCGGCACGCGCCGATTCCGATGCTGCTGGCGATCGGCGCGGTGCGGCAGCACCTGGTGCACACCGGGCTCCGCGCCCGGGTCGGCCTGGTGGCCGAGGCCGGCGACGCGCTCGACATCCACCACTTCGCGACGCTGATCGGCTACGGCGCCGAGGCGGTGCACCCCTGGCTCGCACTCGCGGCGGTGCGGGAGGCGTTCGGCAAAGAGGAGAGCCATCGTGGCGCCGGCCGGAAGGAGCCGGCCGAGCCTCGCCCGTCGCCGCTGGAAGCGGCATTGCGGTTCCGTTCCGCCGCCGAGAAGGGGCTGCTCAAGATCCTCTCGAAGATGGGGATCTCGATGCTCTCCTCGTACTGCGGTGCCCAGATCTTCGAGATCCTCGGGCTGGGTCACGAGGTCGTCTCCACCTGCTTCTCGGGGACCGCGTCGCCCATCGGCGGGATCGGATTCGAGGAGATCGCCGAGGACGTGCTCGCGCGGCATCAGTCGGCGTACGCGCCGGCCGAGGAGGCCGCCGCGTCGCTGCCGGATCACGGCCGCGTCCGCTTCCGGAAGGACGGCGAGGACCATGGCTGGTCGCCGCCCATCGTGGTGGCGCTCCAGCAGGCGGTGAAGAGCGAGGGGAGCGACGCCTACGGCGGCTTCTTGATGAAGAACTCCGCCCGGCGGCCCGCGGGCCCCCGCGATCTCCTCGCGGTGCGCCCGGGCGCCGAGGTGCCGCTCGATGAAGTGGAGCCGGCAGAGGCGATCCGGCGGCGCTTCGTCTCCTCGGCGATGTCGCTCGGTGCGCTGTCGCCGGAGGCGCACGCGACGCTCTCGATCGCGATGAACCGGATGGGCGCCCGCTCGAACTCCGGCGAGGGCGGTGAGGACCCGCACAACTACCTGCCGGTCGGCAACGGCGACCGGGCCGACAACCGGATCAAGCAGGTGGCCTCGGCGCGATTCGGCGTGACCACCGAGTATCTGGTCCGCGCGGAGGAGCTGGAGATCAAGATCGTCCAGGGCGCGAAGCCCGGCGAAGGCGGCCAGCTCCCGGCGCACAAGGTCACCGAGCTGATCGCGCGGCTGCGTCACGCGGTGCC
>CAYPAE010000021.1:0-5661 GCA_964408595.1 uncultured Gemmatimonadaceae bacterium
AATGGCCTCCGGCATCCTCTTCGACTTCAACGGCGTCATCATCGACGACGAACCGCAGCACTGCGATGCGCTGATCGCCACCCTGGCCGAGTACGGCTATCCGTTGGACCGCGAGACGTACTACCGCGACTACCTCGGCTTCGACGACCGTGAGTGCTTCCGTTTCACTTTCGCTCGCGACGGTGAGACGGTGGAGGAATCACGGCTGCTGGAGGCGATCGAGAGGAAAAACGACCACTACGAGCGCGCCATCCGCGCCGACATGCGCCTGGTCTCCGGTGCCGTGGACTTCGTGGAGGCTTCCGCGCTCGCCGGCCACCAGCTCGCCATCGTCTCGGGTGCCCTGCGGCGGGAGATCGCGCTGGTGTTGGAGCTCGCCGGACTCACGCCGCACTTCGCCGAGATCGTCGCGGCGGAGGACGTGAGCGTGTGCAAGCCCGACCCACAGGGGTTCAACCGGGCGCGGGAGGCGCTCGGACTCGCGGCGGCGCGCTGCGTCGTCGTCGAGGATTCGCTTCCCGGTCTGGCCGCCGCCCGTGCGGCGGGACTCCGCTGCGCGATGCTTTCGACCTCGCACGCCGAGGATCGTCTCGCCGGGGGCGACGTGGTGTGGCGCGATTTCGTCGGCCGAGCGCCGGACGAGCTGCCCTGGGCCCATGGCTGACCTGGACCTGACGATCGAGCGAGACCGCCTCGACACGGTGCGCCGCGGCGCGGCCGTGGTCGTGGACCATCCCGCTGTCTTCCGGGTCACGGGGTCAGGTGCGCTCACCTGCCTCCAGGGGCTCTTCACCAACGACCTCGATCACCCGGGCGACGGAAGCTTGACCTACGGCGCCATGCTGACGCCGAAGGGGATGATCGTGGTGGACGCCTGGGTCGTCCGCCAGCCCGGCGCCCTCACCCTGGTCGCCCCGGCCTCGGGCCGGGACGCGGTGCGCGAGATCTTCCAGCGGGCCCTCCCGCCGCGGCTCGCCACGGCGGTCGATCTGACCGGGGAATCGGCTGTGGCCTGGATGCTCGGCGCCCATGGCTTTCACACGCTGGTGCAGTCTGGCATCGGGGCGCCCGAGGCCGCCGGGCGGGTGGTCGAGCACGAGAGCGGGACGGGTCCGCTCATCGTGGCCCTCGCGACCGAGGCGGCGCCGTTCGCGGCGCTCCTCGCGGGTCCGGGACATGCGGTGGAGGCGGCGGTGCGGCGGCTCCTGATCGCGGGCGCGCTCCGAGGCGAGGAGCGCGATCTCCACGCGGCGCGGATCTTGGCCGGATGGCCGGCGCTGGGCGTCGAGATAGACGAGAAGACCCTGCCGCAGGAAGTCCGCTACGATGAGATCGGCGGGGTATCGTACACCAAGGGCTGCTACACCGGTCAGGAAACCGTGGCCCGGCTCCACTTCCGCGGTCACACCAACCGGGAGCTCCGCGGCCTCGCGTGGCGGCAGGCAGGGGCGCCCAACGGGCGGGCGGTCGTCGCCCGCGAGAAGGAAGTCGGCACCGTGCGCTCCACGCTCACCGTGGACGGCCGCACCCTGGGACTCGCGCTGATGCGGCGCGAGGTCGAGCCGGGCTCCGAGGTCGTCGCGGGTGGACGCGGCGCCACGGTGGTCACCCTGCCCTTCGGCGGAGACGAGCTGGATGACTGAAAGCGATCGGGCCCCGAGCGAAGCCCGGGGCCCGACTGGACGACACCGCCGAAGGAGCTTACTTGGCGGTGTCCCGGGCCATCGTGGTGTCGGACTGCATCATGCCGGTGTCGTGCGACATGCCGCCCATGCCGGTATCGGCGGGCGCCGCCATCTCACCAGTGGTCTCGGCGGGCGGAGCATCCGCCGCCGGCTTCTCGCCACACGCCGCGAGCACGAGGATCGCGGACATCAAGAGCAGCTTCTTCATCAGTTACTCCTTAACGGGATAAGTGGACCAGCCAAGTTCCGGGGTAAGCTGCGACACGGCCGCCGGTTGCACGGGGGGCGAAGCTACATGGCAGACCGGGTTTGTCAAGCCACAAAGCTCCCGGCGCGCTTCGTGCGACGGACAGAACGCGTTGTGATATAATGACTTTCGAATCTCCGACATACCGACGAGCGACCTCCGACATGACCGAGCCACGCACTCTGGGTGACCTCAAGAACAGCCGCTGGGCCGAGCCTCCCCTCCGGGGACGCACGGTGCGGGACGAGATCCGCGCCAATCTAATGACTCGAATCGAGTCGAGCGCGACGCTCTTTCCGGGCATCGTCGGCTTCGAGGACACCATCATCCCCCACATCGTGAACGCGCTCCTCG
This sequence comes from uncultured Gemmatimonadaceae bacterium, assembly GCA_964408595.1. Lineage (GTDB taxonomy): Bacteria > Gemmatimonadota > Gemmatimonadetes > Gemmatimonadales > GWC2-71-9 > CAVVWJ01. Next base: position 2,287 of record CAYPAE010000021.1, read on the forward strand.
CGCGGCACCACTTCATCCTCCTCGGCCTGCGGGGCCAGGCGAAGAGCCGGATCCTGCGTGAGCTGACCAATCTGCTGGACGAGCGGGTCCCGGTCGTCGCCGGGAGCGAGGTGAACGACGACCCGTTCGCGCCGATCTCGAAGTACGCGCGCGACATGCTGGCGGAGTGTGGGGAGGCGACCCCCATCGCCTGGCTCCGGCGCGACCAGCGCTACGTCGAAAAGCTCGCCACCCCGGACGTGACCATCGCCGACATCATCGGCGACGTGGACCCGATCAAGGCGGCGCGCGGCGGCCACCTGCTCTCCGACGAGCTGTCGATGCACTTCGGCCTGCTGCCGCGGGCCAACCGCGGGATCTTCGCGATCAACGAGCTGCCCGACCTGAGCGGCAAGGTGCAGGTGGGGCTCTTCAACATCATGCAGGAGGGCGACGTCCAAATCAAAGGCTACCCGGTCCGCCTGCCGCTCGACGTCCTCCTTGCTTTCACCGCCAATCCCGAGGACTACACCGCTCGGGGCAAGATCATCACCCCGCTCAAGGACCGCATCGGCTCGGAGATCATGACCCACTATCCCCGTACGGTGCAGCTCGGCATGGAGATCACCGCGCAGGAGGCCTGGACCTCGCGCGGCAGCACCACGCTCGACATCCCCGACTTCGTGCTCGAGGTGATCGAGCGGGTGGCCTTCGAGGCGCGGGAAGACAAGCGGGTGGACAAGCGGTCGGGGGTGAGCCAGCGGCTTCCGATCAGCGTGCTGGAGAACGCGGTCTCCAACGCCGAGCGGCGCTCGATGACGCTGGGCGAGTCGCGGGTCGTCCCCAGGGTGAGCGACATCTACGCGGCGGTTCCCTCGATCACCGGCAAGCTCGAGCTGGAGTACGAGGGCGAGCTCCAGGGCGGCGACACGATCGCGCGCGAGCTGATCCGCCGCGCGGCGGGTAAGGTGCTCGAGGAGCGGGCCGGTGGAGCGGACCTCGCACGGATCGTCGCATGGTTCGACCAGGGCGGCGCGCTCAAGGTCCCCGGCGACGAGCGCTCGGAGCTGTGCCACAAGGGGTTCGCCGTGGTACCCGGCCTGCTCGACATCGTGAACGACGTCGGCCTCGCGCCAACGTCCGATCACCCCCGCGCGGTCGCCGCGTGCCAACTGGTCCTCGAGGGGTTGGCCGCACAAAAACGGATCAGCCGCACCGAGGAGCTGGGCTACACCCGCGCCAAGCCGGAGCGGCGGGAGCCGGGATATGGGAAGGGCGGGATGTCGTTCGGGTGAGGGTGGGCGGAACGGCGGAACGGCGGAACGCCCTCCTCACCACCCCAACGCCCTCGCCCTTTGGATGACCACCTCCGCCGCGCCATCCAGGCCCAGCGCGGCGGTGTTCAGCACCAGATGGTAGTTCACCGGATCGTTCGAGTCCCGCTGATAGTGCTGCCGGTGGTACCGCGCGCGCATCTTGTCGGTGTCGTCGGTGACCGCGGCCGCCTCGCCCGGCGACACGCCAAGCCGCGCCGCCGCGGCGCGGATCCGCCACTCGCGCGGGGCGACTACCTTCACGTGGATCGCGTCGCGCTCGCGGGCCAGCACTGCGGATGCGGCGCGGCCGACCAGCACCACCTTCCCTTCAGCGGCAACCTCCTCCACCACCAGCTCGGTCACCCGGACCAGATCGTCCTCCGACAGGCTGGAAGCGGTTCCCCCCGCCTCCGGCGGCACCACGAGCTCGGGCGTAGCCGCCACCAAGGTTCGGGCCAGCCGCTCGATGAACGTCGACACCCGTTCTTCCAGTTGCGCCACATCTTCCGGCGCGAGGCCGGCCCGGGCGGCCACCCGCTCCACCAGCTCGTTGTCCACCACGCGCCACCCGAGCGCCTCCGCCACGCGGGTTGCGACTTCCGATCCACCCGCACCGTACTGCCGGGAGATGGTGATGAGCATGGGACAATCTTAGCGGAACGGCGGAACGGCGGAACCGGTGTGCGTGAGGGGACGCGTCCCGCAAGAGGGCGTCATCCCCCGCCGTTCCGCCGTTCCGCCGTTCCGCCCGCTCTCCCGCCTGCCGATCCCCCCTCACCGCATATCCCACCAGCGCCGCCATCAGCACGCACGCCACGCCGCCGAGCGCAAATGACGCCCGCGCACCGTAGTGCTCCGAGACCCATCCCGCCTGAAACGCCCCGAACGGCGCCATCCCCAATACCACGAACGAGTAGAACCCCATCACCCGTCCCCGGAGGTGGTCGGGCGCCTGGAGTTGGAGCATGGTGTTGGCCAGGATCCCGTTCATGGCCATCAGGCAGCCCGCGGCGGTAAAGAGCCCGACCGCCGACCAGAACCCGGGCGCGAACGCGGCGGCCGCAAGGAGCACACCGAAGAGCGCGAACGAGCCGATCACCAGCCCCCCGCCCCGGGTCCTGGCGCCGGTGGCCGCCATCCCGATCGCTCCAGCGGCCGCCCCCAGCCCGATCGCGGAGACGATGGCGCCGTAACCATCCGCGTCGAGCCCCATCACGTCGCGGGCGAAGACCGGCATCATCGGCAGAAACGAATACCCGAAGACGCTGAAGCTGGCGACGATCGTCACCAGCGCCCGGGGCCAGCGGTTGCCGAAGATGTAGCCGAACCCCTCCTTCAGGGCGCCGAACGCCGGCGCCACCGACGGGATCGCCGGACGCTGCGCCCGCATGAGCACCAGTCCCGCGATCACAGCCAGGTAACTCGCCGCGTTGAGATAGAAGCACGCCGCCAGCCCGACCGTCGCGATCAGCGCCCCGGCGATGGAGGGCCCGATGACCCGCGCCACGTTGAAAGCGCTCGAGTTGAGGGCGATGGCGTTCATCAGGTCCTCCCGGCCCACGATCTCACTCACCAGTGCCTGCCTGGTGGGGACCTCGAACGCCGAGAGCAGGCCGTAGAACGACGCGAGCGCCATGACCAGGTGCACCGTGATCCAGCCCTGGTGCGTCAGCACGGCGAGCGTGAGCGCCTCCACCAGCATGAGGCTCTGGAGCAGGAGTACCAGGCGGCGCTTGTCCACCCGGTCGGCCACGACGCCGCCGTAGAGCGTGAAGAGCAGGATCGGAAGCCCGCCGAGCGCGGTCACCAGCCCGACGGCGAAGGCCGAGTCCGTCAGCTGAAGGACCAGCCAACCCTGTGCAACTGTCTGCACCCAGGTCCCGCACTGGGACACCAGCTGGCCTCCGAGGAAGAGCCTGAAGTCCCGGTGGCGGAGCGCGGAGAAGACCGAGGAAGTACGGGTCAGCACGGACGCAAGTTAACTGGCCAACACCTGCCGTCCGCATTATCTCTAGAACATGCGCGTCACCACCTACTCGAAGTACCACCCCGAGCTCGCCGACGCGGTCAACCTGCAAGG
>CAYPAE010000021.1:5761-8620 GCA_964408595.1 uncultured Gemmatimonadaceae bacterium
TCACCACCTACTCGAAGTACCACCCCGAGCTCGCCGACGCGGTCAACCTGCAAGGCCTGCTCGACCAGCTCGGCGACTTCCTGCTGCAGTCGGGATTCGCGGGCGGGTCCCCCTCGTTCTGGCATGACGAGGGGAGCGAAGGCGAGCGGTCGCTGGAGTCGCTCAGGCAGGCGATCCTCCAGGCCCTGATGGATTCGGGCCAGCTGACCAACGAGATGCTGAAGGTGCTTCGCGGTGAGTCCACCGGCGACACGGAGCGTGACCAGCAGGTCGAGCGCGACCTCGGCGAGCTGCTCGACCGGATCGTGCAGCGCCTCATCGACGAGGGCTATCTCAATGTCGGCCAGGCGCCGCAGGTGCCCCAGGGCTACCAGTCGATGTTCGGACCCGGCGGGCAGGCCCACTCCGCCGCGCAGCAGGTGCAGTTCAACCTGACCGAGAAGGGCATCGACTTCCTGGGCTACAAGACGCTGAAGAACCTGCTCGGCAGCGTGGGGAAGTCGAGCTTCGGCGCCCACGACACTCCGTATCTCGCCACCGGTGTCGAGGCGGAGGGGGTGAGCAAGCCGTACGAGTTCGGCGACGTGCTGAACCTCGACGTGCCGGCGACGCTCACCAACGCGATCGCGCGCGAGGGGCTCGGCGTCCCCATCAACATCGAATACCAGGATCTGATGGTGAGCCAGTCCGAGTATCGGTCCTCGGCGGCGACGGTGCTGATGCTCGACTGCTCCCACTCGATGATCCTCTACGGGGAGGACCGCTTCACCCCCGCGAAGAAGGTGGCGCTCGCCCTCACCCATCTCATCCGGACTCAGTTCCCCGGCGATAGCCTCCGGGTGGTGCTGTTCCACGACTCGGCCGAGGAGATCCCGCTCAGCGCCCTGGCACAGGCGCAGGTGGGTCCTTACCACACCAACACCGCCGAAGGACTCAAGCTCGCCCGTCGGATCCTGCTGGCGCAGAAGAAGGACATGCGCCAGATCATCATGATCACCGACGGGAAGCCTTCGGCGCTGACCATGCCCGACGGCCGCATCTACGTCAACTCGATGGGCCTCGACCCCCAGATCCTCCAGGCCACTTACCGCGAGGTCTCCAACTGCCGGCGCAGCGGGATCATGATCAACACCTTCATGCTGGCGCGCGACCGGAGCCTCGTGGAGTTCGTCAAGCAGGTGGCGTCCATCTGCAAGGGGAAGGCGTACTTCACCAATACGATGACGCTGGGGCAGTTCATCTTGATGGATTTCATGAAGCGCAAGACGAGGAGGGTGTCGTAGGGCGGGCGGTCGGGCAGGCGGGCAGGCGGACGGTGGTCATCCGCCGGTCTCGACGGTGGCGGGTGGCGTCGAGGTGGCGCACGCTACAAGCTATGTTGTTGCCCCCCTTTATCTTACTTAACTTGGCATCAGGGTGCGGGAAGCGCTCCGACGTCGGGGCCGCACCCGCCTACGTGGTTCCTCTGAGCGCGGCCCAGGCCCCCATGGTCACCGTACGCCAGGTCGTCGAGCGGGACTCGCTGGTGGGCCGCAGGGTGCGCGTAGGGGGCGTCTGCGCCATCGCCGGCATGGGGCCCTCGGCCGGCGTCTGGGTGCTTCGGGCCGGCGCCTGGGCCATCGAGGTCCGCGGCCTGGTGCCCCCTTCCTGCTTCAAGGAACCGGTCGGGAGTGAAGCCCTCACCATCTTCGCTCAGATCGTCGAGGGGACCGACAGCACCGAGCGGCTCCTCCTGAGACTTCCGGATTAGCCGCTCCGCCCTCCCACCACCCGCTTCACAGTCCGCCCCCTGGGCACCACCGACTCGGGACCCTCGAGCTCGTTGATGATCGCGAGCTGCTCGATCGGGATGGTGGACGGATACTGCTGGTTGAACTGCGTCAGCGTCATCTCACGGGAGAGCTTCACCAGCTCGAGCTTCGCCGGCTTCACCTCGAGCGCCGCCGAGTTCCGGAGCCGGTCGAAGCTGTTGATCGCCCCCCGGAACGCGCCGTCGTAGTTCCCCAGGTTGCCCTGTGGCGTGTAGCCCATCAGCGCGAACGTTCTTCCGCCGTACGAGATGAACGCGACGATCCCCTCCAACACTCCCTGCTGCGTCTGGGCCTGGAAGTAGCTCGTGGCCGCCTCGTTGCCGTTGATGCTCCGGGTGCTTCCGTCCCCCGCCCGCACCCCCTCCTGGGAGAGGAACTTGGAGGCCGCCTCGCGCGGCGGAGTGGTGCCGGCCAGTCCGAGCTGGACCATCGCGTCCTCCTTCGGGCTCACCGCGACGACCGCCGACGGGGTGTTCTGGGTCTTCCACCCGTCGGGGAACTCGAGTTGGAACCGCATGTCCGGGTGGTAGAAAGTCGTCCCCTCGAAGAACCCCTGCCGCGGGTCCTCGCCGAAGGTGATCCCCTGGATCTGCTGAAGGAATTCATCACGCCCGACCACGGTGCTGCCAAGCGCCGCCTGAAGGGTGTCGAGCCGCTCCTCGGTCCGCTTGATCCGGTTCTCCGGATTCGGATGGGTGGAGAGCCATTCGGGGAGACGACCACCTCCCCCGCCCGCCTGGCTGGCGCGGTTGAGAGTCTGGAAGACGTTGCCCATCTCCCGCACGTCGTAGTTCAGGCCCAGCGCGTACTTGAACCCGAGCTGGTCGGCCTGGTTCTCAGCGTCGCGGCCGTACTTGAGGAAGAGCACCCCGAGCCCCTGGCTCGCGATCCCGGCGAACTGGGCGATGTCGGACGAGAGAATGCTGCCGACCCCGAGGCCGAGGGTAGCGAGTTGCGCCTTGCTGATCTGCTGGACCGAGTGCCGCGCGGTGACGTGTCCGATCTCGTGTCCCAGCACCGAGGCGAGCTCGGCCTCGCTGTTCATGTG
>CAYPAE010000021.1:8720-11920 GCA_964408595.1 uncultured Gemmatimonadaceae bacterium
GAGACCAGGGAGAGCTCGTTCTTGCCGGTGACCGGATTGCGGGCGCAGCCGGCGATCTGGCCCGCCAGCAGCAGGCCCCCCAGCAGCCCTGCCCCGAGCCGCAGCGAGGGGAGCGCGGGAAAGGCGAGAACGGTACGACGAGTCATTGGCGTTCCTCGGGTTCGCGTTCGGCCGGGACATCAAGTATGGCTGTAGCTTAACTCGTTGCGGGGTGGGAGGCTGTGATGTGGGTCTCTACGGCGGGGCAGCGGGGCAGCGGGGCAGAGCGCCCTATGCGTGATGGCGCCCTACCCCACCTCTCGCCGCCTCACCGCCCCGCTGCCACGCTGCCCCGCCTGCGTAAGCCCTAGCCGCTCGCGGAAGTAGGCCACCGTCTTCTCCAGTCCCTCGGCGAGCTGAATGGTGGGCTCCCAGCCGAGCCATTCCCGTGCGCGGGTGATGTCGGGCCTGCGCTGGGTGGGATCGTCCTGCGGCAGCGGATGGTGCACCAGCCGCACCTCACTGCCGGCCGTCCGGGCCACTTCGTCGGCCAACTGCCGGATGGTGAACTCCACCGGGTTCCCCAGATTCACCGGCTCGTGCCGCCCCTCGGCGGCCATGAGCCGGAGCAGACCCTCGACCAGGTCGTCCACGTAGCAGAACGAGCGGGTCTGCTGCCCCTGGCCGAAGATGGTGAGCTCCTGCCCTCTCAGCGCCTGCACGATGAAGGTCGAGACCACCCGGCCGTCCGCCTCCGCCATCCGCGGTCCGTAGGTATTGAAGATCCGCGCGATCCGGATGTCGGCCTTGTCCTCACGGTGATAGTCCATGAACAGCGTCTCGGCCACCCGCTTCCCCTCGTCGTAGCAGGAGCGGGGTCCGATCGGGTTCACGTTGCCCCAATAGCTCTCGGGCTGCGGATGGACCGTGGGGTCGCCGTAGACCTCGGAGGTCGAGGCCTGGAGCACCCGCGCGCCGACCCGCTTGGCGAGCACCAGCATGTTGATGGCGCCCATCACGTTCGACTTGACGGTCTTGACCGGGTTGTACTGGTAGTGGATCGGCGACGCGGGACAGGCCAGGTTGTAGATCTGGTCCACGTCGATGAAGATCGGCTCGGTCACGTCGTGCCGGACCATCTCGAAGTCGTGGAAGTCGAGCAGGTGCTCGACGTTCTCCCGGCAGCCGGTGAAAAAGTTGTCGAGGCAGATGACGTGCGCCCCCTGGGCCAGGAGGCGCTCGCACAGGTGCGAGCCGATGAAGCCGGCACCGCCCGTGACCAAGACGCGCATAGGCTATCTCTCGTCCCCTCGGGTGGTCGATTGGGCCGTGTCCGCGGACGCCGTGTCCGCGGACGCCGTGTCGCGCCGCCCGTACCGGCGCCGCCCCTCACGAACTTCCGCCCCCGCTTCGGCCGTCACCGCCGGCCCGCCCTCGAGCCCGAGGCCGGTGCGCACCGTGCCGTCCGGGTCGGCCAGCGCCAGGCTCGGGCTGCCTCCGACCTTCAGCCCGAGCACCGCCCGAGTCTGGCCGGCGGCGTCGGCGAGGGCGAGTGCCGTGGTCTCGTCGGGCAGCACCGCCAGCACCGCGCGGGAGCGCTGCATGCTGTCCACCATCGCGAGGCCGGCCGAGCCGTCCTCCAGCACCCGGAGCCGCAGCCGCTCGCGGCCCGCTGAGTCCGACAGGATGATTTGAGCCGCGCCGCTGTCGGTGGCCTCCCAGAGACCCCTGATGCGGCCGCTTTCGTCCCGCAACAGGAAGCGCTTCGACTCGACCAGGTCGTAGCTCCGGTCGAGCAGCCGGCCGCGCTCGGCCAGGGCGATGATCGCCGCCGCCACGCCGAGCAGGGTTGCGAGCCCGACGATCACCAGGCCGCCAAGACGCCGCACCCGGCGCATCTCGCGTTCCATCGCTTCGAGGCGCTGCTCCGGGGTCCCGCTCCGCGGCGGGTTCACGCCCGGCCTCCGGCCTCAGGCGCCTGACCCGCCTTCAGCTCGAGGAAGTAGGACCGGCACGCGGCGTTGATGAGCTCGGGCGACAGCTTGCGCGGCAGGCTGCGATACCTCGCTATGTCCAAGAGATGCTCGAGAAGGTCACGGGGATGACAGGCGCGGGGGTCGATTCCGAGATGCTGGTAGTAGTCCCGGTAGATCTGCGCCGGGGCGGCCGGGTTGTAGGGCAGCGAGCGCTCGGCGCAGCAGCGTCGGAAGATCTCCTCGTACTGCTCGCGGGTCGGGCTCTCCACCCTGATCTTGTAGTGGATGCGGCGCAGGAACGCCTCCTCCACCAGGTGGCTCGGCGCGATGTTGGTGGCGAAGACGAGCAGGCACTCGAAGGGGACCGGGAAGGTCACCCCGGTGTGGAGCGTGAGATAATCCACCCGCCGCTCGAGCGGGACGATCCAGCGGTTGAGCAGATCGCGCGGGGGCACCCGCTGGCGCCCGAAGTCGTCCACGATCAGAACGCCGCCGTTGGCCTTCATCTGGAACGGTGCCTGGTAGACCTTGGCCCCGCGGTCGTACTGGAGGTCGAGTGCCTCCATGCTCAGCTCGCCGCCCACCAGCACCACCGGGCGCTCGATATGGACGTAGCGACGGTCGTGCTCGCTGGGGATGCGGAGGAACGAGCGGGTCCCCTCCCCGCTCACCAGCTCGCTCCGCGCCACCGCCCGATGGTGCACCGGGTCGTAGAGGATCAGGACCTCGCCGCCGACCTCGATGGCGTAGGGGATGAACATCGACCCGCCGATCATCCGCGCCATCGTCTCCGCGATCGCGGTCTTGCCGTTCCCCGACTCGCCGTGGAGGAAGACCGACTTGGCGGAGTTCACCGCGGGGCCGAGCAGATCGAGCAGGCCGGGGTCGAGCACCAGCCAGCTCAACCCCTTCTCGACGGCGTCCTGGGTGACCCCGGCGTGCCTGATCGACTGGCGCTCGATCCACGTGCTATACTGCGCCAGAGGCACCGGCGCGGGTCCGACGTAGGCCAGGCTCTGCATCGTCTCCCGGGCCCGGTTCCGGCCCTGGTTGGTGAGATCGAAGACGTAAGCCGAGCGCACGTGGCCGGTGCTGCCCCGCAGCTCCAGCAGCCGGCGAGTCTGCAGGGTCAGCAGGAACTCGTCGAGCAGGGTGAACGGCAAACGGAGCGTCTCGGCCAGGGCCACCCCGGACCGCGCGCCCTGCACGTAGAGCGCCCGGAGAAGCAGGTCCGCCAGAAACTCC
>CAYPAE010000022.1:0-1492 GCA_964408595.1 uncultured Gemmatimonadaceae bacterium
GTGGTGCCGCTGGGCCTGGCCGTCGGGGAGCACCCGCTGCTCGCGCTCGACACCATCGCGATGCACATCGGCAGCCAGCTCCTCGACTCGCGCCCGTACGCCGAAGGGATCGGACGGCTGCTAGATCTGGTCGCCCGTCTCCGTGAGGCGGGCGTCGGGACCCTTCGTTCGCTCGACGTCGGCGGCGGCATCGGCATCCGCTATCGCGACGAGCGCCCGCTGAGCCCCGCCGTCCTGGCCTCGACCGTCGTCCCCCTGGTGCGGCACAGTGGGCTCACCCTGGTCATGGAGCCCGGCCGCTACCTCGTGGGCAGCGCGGGCGTCCTGCTCACGACCGTGCTCTCCCGGAAGCACTCCGGCGGCAAGGATCTCGTCATCGTGGATGCCGGGATGAACGACCTGGTCCGCCCGAGCCACTACATGGCGTACCACGAGATGGCGGAGGTGGAGCTGCGGGGCCGGCCAGAGGCGGAGGTGGACGTCGTGGGCCCGGTCTGCGAGACGGGAGACTTTCTCGCCCGCGACCGCACGCTGCCCGGCCTCGACCGTGGCGAGCGGATCGCGGTGCTCGGCGCCGGCGCGTACGGGTTCGTGATGGCCTCCAACTACAACACCCGCCCGCGGCCCGCCGAGGTGGTGGTGGAGGACGGACGCTGGTGGGTGTCGCGGCCGCGGGAGAGGTTGGACGAGTTGTTTCATACCGAGAAGGTGTCACCCTGAGCGCATCCCATCACGACGGCATCCTCATCATCGATTTCGGCTCGCAGTACACCCAGCTCATCGCGCGCCGGGTGCGCGAGGCCCATGTCTACTGCGAGATCCATCCTCCTTCGCGCTCGGTGCAGTGGATCCGCGAGTGGAACCCCAAAGGGATCATCCTCTCCGGCGGGCCCAACTCGGTCTACGGCGAGAGCGTCCCCACCGCCGATCCCGAGCTGCTCCGCCTCGGCACCCCGGTGCTCGGCCTCTGCTACGGCATGCAGCTTCTCGCCCATCTCGCGGGCGGAAACGTGACCCGCGCGAGCCGCCGGGAGTACGGCCGGGCGAACGTGACCGTGGAGGGTGGCCGGCTCTTCCGCGGGTTCGGGCCCGGCGAGGAGACGCCGGTCTGGATGAGCCACGGCGATCACGTGGACGTGCCGCCGCCAGGCTACCAGGTGACCGCCAGGAGCGACAATTCCCCGATCGCGGCGATGGAGCATACCCGGCAGCCACTCTTCGGCGTGCAGTTCCACCCCGAAGTGGCGCACACGCCGCGTGGCGGTGAGATCCTCAACAACTTTCTCTTCGAGATCTGCGGCTGCGTTCCCGATTGGACTCCCGGGCACTTCGTCGAGAGCGAAGTGGCCCGCATCCGCGACCTGGTGGGCCCGGACCAGCGGGTCATCTGCGGGCTGTCGGGCGGCGTGGACAGCTCGGTGGCCGCGGTGCTGGTCCACCGCGCGGTGGGCGACCGCCTGACCTGCATTTTCGTGGATCATGGCCTCCTCCG
>CAYPAE010000022.1:1592-3277 GCA_964408595.1 uncultured Gemmatimonadaceae bacterium
GACGATCAAGACCCACCACAACGTCGGCGGGCTGCCCGAGCGGCTCCCATTCCAGCTTCTCGAGCCCCTGCGCGAGCTGTTCAAGGACGAGGTGCGCCAGGTCGGCCGCGAGCTGGGATTACCGGAGGAGATGGTCGGCCGCCACCCGTTTCCCGGCCCCGGCCTCGCGATCCGGATCCTGGGCGACGTCTCCCGCGAGAACCTCGACGTTCTCCGCCGGGCCGACCACGTCTACATCGAGGAGATCCGCGCCGCCGGCCTGTACGACGACATCTGGCAGGCGTTCGCGGTGCTGCTGCCGATCCGCTCGGTCGGCGTCCAGGGCGATTTCCGGACCTACGATCAGGTCATCGCGCTCCGCGCCGTCACCAGCCGCGACGGGATGACCGCCGACTGGTTCCCGTTTCCTCCCGACGTGCTCGCCCGCATCTCCAACCGGATCGGCAACGAGGTGGACGGCGTCAACCGCGTGGTCTACGACGTCAGCTCCAAGCCGCCGGCTACGATCGAGTGGGAGTGAACCCCACTGGTGTCGTGGGGTGTTGGTGTGGCCTTGTCATCCTGAGCGAAGCGAAGGAGGCCACAAGGCCAGCCAGTCGTCAGAGCGACCCGAGGAACGCGATCAGCGCATCCCGGTCCCGCCTCGCCAGCCGCTTCACCTTGTCGCGTGCCGCCTTCGCCTCGCCTCCGTGCCAGAGCACCGCTTCCAGTAGCGTGCGCGCCCTGCCGTCGTGCAGGAAGTTGGTGTGCCCGTTCACCGTCTCGACCAACCCGACGCCCCAGAGTGGCGGGGTGCGCCACTCGCTGCCGGACGCCTGAAAATCGCGCCGCCCGTCGGCCAGGCCCGGGCCCATGTCGTGCACCAGCAGGTCGGTATACGGATGAATCACCTGGTTCGACACCTCCGGTACCCCGCGCAGCGTCCCGGTCCGGAGCGTCGGCGTGTGGCAACCGGCGCAGCCGGCCGCGTAGAAGACATGCTCGCCGCGCTGCGTGACGGGGTCGTCGAGGTCGCGGCGGGCGGGCACCGCCAGCGTCTGGGTGTAGAGCGCGACGTCAGCGACCGTCTGAGCGTCGATCTCGGGTGCGTGCCGCGCGCAGCCGGGGTGCTGCCCTTCGCACGGCTCAGCGGTGAAGAGGTCTGACGTGACACCCATGTCGCCGTTGTATGCTCCCGCTGCCTGCTGGGTCAGGTTCGGCGTATTCGCCTTCCAGCCGAAGCGCCCCAGCGCCGGCCTTCCCTTGATGGCATCCCACACGTAATTCGGCCGGCCCGAGATCCCGTCGCGGTTGCGATCCCTGGGATCGGCGAGGGAGAGGACTTGCCATTCCGGCACCGCCTCCAGCAAGCCGAGCCCGAAGACCACTGGGGCGGTGCGCGGCGAGAAGAGCACGCCGCCGGGCAGGGGACGGTACACGCCGGTCAGCGTGTATGTCGGTACCCGCAGCTGGAACCGGCTTCCGTCGCCGAAGGTCCCGCGGTCCTCGACGTAGTAGATCGCCGCGAGGATCTCGGGCTGATACGCCGGGAGGGACCGCATCTGGAGCTGGCCGCCGAATCCGGGAACGGGCTTCGGCCCGCCATTGGGCCCCCGGCCACGAACGCTGGACCGGAAGAGCATGGAATTGAACGGCTCGGCGCCGATCGGCGGCCGCCCCCGGCCGTCGCCCGGGTGGCAGGACTC
>CAYPAE010000022.1:3377-11917 GCA_964408595.1 uncultured Gemmatimonadaceae bacterium
ACGGCTCGGCGCCGATCGGCGGCCGCCCCCGGCCGTCGCCCGGGTGGCAGGACTCACAGGCTTCATTGTCGAAGATCGGGCCCAGCCCGCCGTTGAGCCCCGGCCCGTCCACGTGCGGCAGTCCGAACGCCACATCGCCCACCTCGTGCCGCTCGGCGTTCTCGCCCTGCAAGTTGGGCGCGGGCGTGCCGAACGCTTCCTCCGTCTCGTCGAAGATGGTGGTCGCTCCGCCGGAGAGGGCGGTATGCGCTTCGTAACGGGAGCTGGCAGCGTCGAGCTCGAGCTCGATGCCCGATGCGTCGTTGTCCAATGTGACTTCGTCCAAACCATCCGTAACCGGAGGGTTGATAGGGTCGCTCTGATCGGTGCACGCGAACAGAAACGCCAACAGCACGGCGAGACGCATGCGAGACATGACGCCTCCTGATGGGAAAACAGGACGGCCGTCACCTGCACGACGCGGCGTCATGCAGGAGGGCAGGAACCGTCTACGCCGAGTCAGCCCACGAGCGAGCGGCGCTCGAGGCGTAGCGGCCCCTGTGAGGGGCGACGGACCGTTATGTCTGGGAAGTTGTTGAGCCGGGGTCCGGCAGATCGCGATGGAATAAACGCTGAGGTAGCGTCATCTCTTTATCGTGCGCTCGCGAACGCGTACACGATGGGAAAAGGCGCGCCTCTTGTCAAGGGTCCGCGCGCACCGCGCGAACTCGCGCCGTCACTGCTTGTCGAGAACGAAGCCCCCGGTATAGCTCCCGAAGCAATCGTCGGCCGCGTAGTTGCCTGTCAGTCGAGTCGCGTTGTCCGTAATGTCGGCCGTCGTCTCCGACGAGCCTCCACAGTCGTCCGTCAACGTGACCGTTGCCGTGAGTCGGGTTCCGGAAACCGACCCGGAGACGTTTCCGGAGCGCGCCGGCGCCGTATTCGTGGTAAGGGTTCCCGATACGTTGCTTCCGCTCTGGGTCAGCTGCAACGTCTCTTGGTACACGGCGCTCGGGGTGAGACTGGACGTGAAGTCTCCGATGAAGGTGCCCGTGATGTCGACTGAGGGGTTCGTACCGCCGTCGCCACCACACGCCCAGAGCGCGAGGGCGACGGCACCGGTGAACAGGGTCTGCCTCATGGCTTTCCTCCTTTGACCCGAAACTCGCGCCGTCGCGTAACCGATGTACCGTCGGGTGTGAGCACTTGCACCTCGATGAGATACCGTCCCGGCTTCAGGCGCGCAAGCCGCAGCACGCGGTGCGAGCGGTGCAGCGGTTCGGCCGCACGCTCGTCGAAACCGAGCGTGACGACCGGCCGGCGCTCCGCAATGCCCGGCTCGCCCTTGACCCGGAAAACGGCGATCTCGTGGCGGTACGGCGCTCCCTCCGTCGCGCCCGCGGCTTCATAGTAGAGCTCGACTTCCGAGCCTTCCCGAAAGAGGTCGAACGGGGTGAGCAGCACGGTGTCCCGCGGCGTCGGTTCCCATCGCGCGCTCGCACCGGGCACGCCGAGGGCGAGGTCGCTCAGGAAGAGCGCTGGACCCATCCCGGTCACCCTCACCGTATCCCTCGGCAGCACGACACCGAGACTGTCGCCGACCTGCAGCGCCGCCCGCCAGCTCCACAGCCCCGGCGGCAGGCGTACCTCCACCCGTCCGATGAGATACTGGCTGCGCCCGAGCCTCGCGGGTGGCCGGAACACGATCGTGGTGTCCACGTCGGCGAACGGCCGGCCCTCCTTGTCGCTCGCGACCGCGCGGACCCGGACCGAATAGCGGACGCGGCCGGCCTCCTGTTCGGGCCTGGTTCCGGGCTCCGCGATGGCGAACACCAGGTGTCCAATCGTGCCGACGCCCGTGGAGCCGACGGCCACCAGATCGGCCACCGCCCCCAACGGCCCGGCGAACTCCAGCTCGTGGCTGTCGCTGGTGGTGCCGATCGCGATGCTCGTCTGCCCGATCCCGCGCTCCCTCGCCCGCGAGCGCGCCGCGCCGTAACGCCCCCAGTTGAGCATCCGGCCGTACACGTTGGAGAGCGTCTGCCGGGAGAGGAGGAGCTGATCCTCGGGCGCCTCACCCGCGCCGCGGAGGTCGAGCACGCTCTGGACCAGGCGGTAGTCGTACAGGTCGCCTCCGCCGTTCGCGTCCCACCCGGCGCTGAAATGGAAGAGGAGATCGCCCTCGGCCCGGTCGAATCGCCAGGACTCGTTGGGCATGAGTCCGAAGACGAACGGCCGGAGCCGCTCCGTCGGGTCGCCGTGCCGCAGGTAGATCACGCCGCGGTCGTCGATCTCCCTGCCGCCCGACCGGTAGGCGTCGGCCGGACCGTAGAAGCGGCGGCTCACGGTCAGCGCGAAGTGGCGCCGGGCGTGAAGGAGGCGGCGGTAATGCTCGCGTAGCCGCTCGCCTCCGGCGCGCATCTCGATGCGGTCGCGGTCGGTCCAGAAGCGCCTGAGGAACTCGGCCCGCGCCGCCCCACGCGACCGGTCGAATCGCACCAGCTCGGAATCTGAGGCCACCGCCGCCAGGTCGGCTCGGTAGCCCGCGAGCGCGACGGAGTCCTCCAGCGCCGCTCCCTCGTAGTACGGCCGCTCGGCTTCGGCTTCCCCGGCCGCGAGCCGGGTGCGGGCGAGCTCGAGCAATCCCATCGCGCGGCTTCCGCCCGCCGCGAGGTACCGCTCGAAGGCGACTCGGCCCCAATCGCCGCTGGCGGCGGCGCGCTCGAGCCTGCCCCAGGCCAGGAATACTTCGGGCGCCGGACTCGGCGTCGCCGCGGCGCGACGAAGTGCTGCCACCGCAGAGGCGAGGAACGAGGTGTCGCGAAGCTCGAGCGTCACCGCCGCCAACGCCACGGCCGCCGGCGCGAACGATGCATCGGCCTCGAGGGCGCGCCGATACCGGGTGGCGGCTCGCTCCAGCGTCGGCAATCCGACGCGATTCCCCAGTGCCAGCCGGTCTTCCTGTTCCCACGCCGCGCGCCGCGCCTCGGCCAGGCCGAGCGCGTACCAGGCGAACGGCCACTCGGGCCGCTGCTCGGCCGCACCGCGGAGCGTCTTGACCGCGTCCCGGGCGTCCGGCGCGACGCCGAGCTGGGCGAGCCGCAGGCTCACCAGCCCGAGCCGAATCCGGGTGAGGCTGCTGTCGGGATGACGGCGAGTCGTCTCGCGGATCGTGCGCTGGCGATCGCGGAGCGGGACGGTGTCCGCAAGTGAAGCGAGCGAATCGGAAAAGGCCGACAGCGCGAGCCGCCCGGCGGGTGTCTGGCTCGCGAGTGGAGGGATCTGGAGCGCGAGGAAGAGTCCCGTCAGGATGCCAGGCCGCCGCGTCAGCCCGCGGAGCCTCACGAGCTAGACCCCCTTCTCCTCCAGGAGCTGGAAGAAATCATCCGGCCGGGTGAGCGCCGCGAGCCGGTCGGGCACGTCGGGCTCCTTGGCGAACTGGGCGATCCGGCCGAGGACCGGGAGGTACTGATTGGAGATCTCGAGCGGCGGCGCGACGATGAGGAAGAGATGATGCACCGGCTTGCCATCGATCGCCTGGAACTCGACACCCTTCGGGGAATGCCCGTACGCGAGGCGCAGCCGGTTGGCGACCAGCGAGCGGCAGTGGGGAATCGCAATCCCGCGTCCCATCCCGGTGGAGCCCAGGCTCTCACGCCGCTGAAGCACGCGGAGCAAGGTGTCGCCGGCGCGTGCGTCCACGTCGAGCAGGTGGACGAGCTCGTCGAGGACCGAGTCCTTGTCCGTCGCCTGAAGGTCGAAGTCGATGGCACCGGCTGTGAAGAAATCCCTGAGACGCATAGGCGCGGGGCGGAGGGGTCGTCGCGGTCAAAGTCGCAGTCGAAGCACCACCGTCGGCTCGAGCGACTCGGGAGCGGCGATGCGGCCATCCTCGCCGAATCGATCCCACTGACCGTTCGCGACGTAGTATAGCTCGCCCTTGACCAGAACGCCCAGGGTCGGCTCGTGATGCCTGGGATGCGCCCGCTCGAGGACTTCCGCGCGCACCAGCCGATCGCCGGCGGGACTGAGCGTGAACCGCGCCACCCGGTGCGGGGCCACGCCGTTCTGGATCCCTATCAGGCTGCCCCGGTGGAAATAGAGCCCGTCGACCCCGAGCGTGAGGACGCTGTCGGCGGCGGCGATCAGGGAGACGCTGCGTTCGCGGAGGTCCACACGGAGGATCCCTCGAGCGTAGTCGGCCACGTAGAGCCAGCGCTCATCCGGCGTCAGGGCGAGCCCCTGGGCCGAGAGGAGCAGGGCAGACTCCGCGAATCGCTCCAGGGTATCGCCGCGCGCCGGCACCCGGTAGAGCACGGGGGCGCGGCTGTCGGTGGCGTAGACGTCGCCGCCGCGGCTCACGATGAGATCTCCGATCCCATGCGGCGTTCCGTCAGCGGGCACGTCGTAGCGTGCGGTCAGACGCCCGGACCGGAGATCGTAGCGGAGAATCGCGCTGCGGCCGCTGTCGGAAGGGGTGTACCCGGCGGTCTGCGGCAGCGCCGCGGTCGCCACCCACAGCGCGCTCCGCTTCGGGTCCACCCGGAGGCCCAGAGGTGCCCAGCGTCCGGCCTCGCCGGGCGCGAACTCGGAGACGGTCCCATCGCGGGTGACGCGAAAGACCTTGGCCTGGCGGACGCTTCCCACGTAGAACACGTCGTCTCGCGCGTCGTGCGCGATGCCCTCGGTGAGCAGCTCACGCTCCGGCAGCTCGAACGCGACCCGGCTCGCGACCACCGGCTCGCCGTTGCGCTGGAGCCGGCGGGCCAGCTCGGCATAGCCTTGGTTGGCTCGCAGCCGGACGAAGTCGGAGTCCGCGGCCAGATCGGCCGAGTAGCCCAGCACGGCGAAGTGCCGCAGCGTGGCGAGTGCTCCGGCGGTGTCGCCGGTGAGCGCGAAGGCGGAGGCGAGCGCGTAGGTCACCCCGCCGTGCGCGGGCCGAAGCGCCTGGGCTTCGCGGGCATGCTCCAGGAAGGCCGGAAGGTCCCGGGCTTCGTAGGCCCGCACCGCGGCCCGATAGTGGGCCCTGGACTCGGCGACGGGATCGGACTGGGCGCCGGCGACGGCCGCCGGCACCAGGGTGGCCAGCAGAAGGAAACGCGTGGTGGTCATGGACGTGGGATTGGGGTGAGAGTGGGCCTCTCCATCCGGTACGGGCGCTCCGCCGTGGAGGTTACACCCACCGCGAGAAGTCTCATTGCCCAGGCTTCGAGCGGCAAGTATTTTCCAGCCATGCAGTTGCCCTTCCCGAGCGAGCACAGGTTTCCTCTCATCCTCGCACCCATGGCCGGCGTCTCCGAGGCGCCGTACCGCCAGGTCTGCCGGAGGATGGGGGCGGACGTCGTGCTGTCCGAGTTCCTGTCATCGGAAGCGATCCGGCGGCGGATCCGCACCACCCTGGAGGGTGCGGAGTTCGAGCCGGTGGAGCGGCCGATCGGCATCCAGATCTACGGCGCCGATCCGGACGCGATGGGTGAAGCCACGCGACTGATCACCGAGCATTACCGACCCGAGTTCATCGACATCAACTTCGGCTGCCCGGTCAAGAAGGTCGTGCAGCGCAACGGAGGCTCCGGCTGTCTCCGGGACCTCGACCAGGTGGATCGGATCATTCGCGCGGTCATCGGCGCGACCCACCTCCCGGTCACCGCCAAGACCCGGAGCGGGTGGAGCGATCAGGCGCGTGACCCGGTGGGGATCGCGCTCCGGATGCAGGACGCGGGCGTGAAGGCCTTCACCCTGCACGCCCGCACCCGGACGCAGATGTTCTCCGGCCGGGCCGACTGGGACGAGATCGCCCGCGTAGTCGAAGCCCTCGATATTCCGGTATTCGGCAATGGCGACATCTCGGCGGCGGCGGACATCCTGCGGATGCGCGATTACACCGGATGCGCCGGCGCCATGATCGGACGTGGCGCGTTCGGCAATCCCTGGCTCTTCCGTGACGGCCAGGCCCTCCTGGCCGGCCTGCCCCAGCCGCCGGCACCCGGTGCGCGCGAGCGGTTCGAGGTCGCGCTCGATCACGCCCGGCTGGCGCTCCGGCTCCAAGGCGACACCCGCAAGACCGTGATCGAGTTCCGCAAGCACCTCGGCTGGTACACCAGGGGGCTGCACGGGGCCAGCGACCTGCGCCAGCGGCTCTTCCAGATCGAATCGGTGGCCGAAGCGGAGGCGATCTTCCTCGACTACCTCGAGCCGGTCGCCCACGTGGCGTGAGAGCCGAGCAGCTCGAGACCCTGCTCGCCGAAGTCGCGGCCGGACGCCTGGCGCCTGACGCGGCGCTCGACCGACTGCGCCATCTTCCCTTCGAGGACCTCACCTTCGCCCGCATAGACCACCACCGCTCGCTGCGGCAGGGCCAGCCGGAGGTGGTCTTTTGCGAGGGCAAGACCGCGGAACAGGTCGTCTCCATCTGCGAGCGTCTGGCGGCGATGACGGGCTCCTTCCTCGGCACCAGGTCCTCCGAGCACCAGGCCAAGGCGCTGCGCCAAGCGTTTCCGAAGGCGGTGTGGACCCCTCTGGCCCGGACCGTTCACCTCCTGCCGGAAGGGGCGAACGAGGCGCCGTCCGGCGCCGGCACCATCCTGGTCGTGTCGGCGGGGACGAGCGACCTCCCGGTCGCCGAGGAGGCGGCGGTGGTGGCCGAAGTGTTCGGCCATCGGGTCGAGCGGCTGGCCGATGTGGGGGTCGCCGGGATCCACCGGCTCTTCGCCTCCGCCGAGCGGCTCCAGAAAGCCGACGTGATCATCGTCGTGGCCGGCATGGAGGGGGCGCTGCCCAGCGTGGTCGGTGGACTGGTGGCGGCCCCGGTGATCGCGGTGCCCACCAGCGTCGGATACGGGGCCTCGTTCGGCGGCCTGGCCGCGCTCCTCGGGATGCTGAACTCCTGTGCCGCGGGGGTGACCGTGGTGAACATCGACAACGGATTCGGCGCCGCCGCGGCCGCCAGCAGGATCTGCCGCCGATGACGATCCGCACCGTCCTCCAGAAGAGCGAGCCGAGATTCGTCTGGCTCGATGCCGTGGATCCCACCTCGGACGAGCTGGCGGAGCTGGCGTCGGACTACGGGCTGCATCCCCTCGCGGTGAACGACTGTCTCGATCCGGAGCACCTCCCCAAACACGAGGTCTTCGAGAACCATACCTTCGTCATCCTCCGCGCGGCGGACGAGGCCGCGGGCCGGACCGCCGACACGGTCCAGGCGCTCACCCGCAAGATCGCGTTGTTCTACGGGCCCTCGTTCCTCATCACGATCCATCGCAAGGACCAGGCGTGGCTCACGGCGCTGCAACAGCGCTGCCTGGTCGGTCTGCCGAACAAGCATGGGACCAGGAGCGAGGGGGTCCAGGCTCACCTGCTGGCGCAACTCTTCAACGCCGCGCTCGACACGTACCAGCGTCCGCTGGAGACGATCGAGGGCCGGCTCGACCAGTTCGACGCCAAGCTGTTCGAGGGCCGGGAAGGGCCCGGGCCGACGTTCCGAGCCGAGCTGCGCGAGATCCACCTGGCGAAGCGCCAAGTAACCCTCTGCAAGCGGCTGCTCTGGCGGACGGTGGACGTGACCCAGCGAATGGTCCCCGCTGCCGGGCGCGCGGCGACCCTCTTTCGCGACGTGCAGGAGAACGCCGAGAGCTATCACTTCTACGCCGACGAGCTGCTGGACGATGCCAACACACTGCTCAGCGTGCAGCTCGCGCTCGCCTCGCACCGCACCAGCGAGGTGATGCGGGTGTTGACGGTGTTCTCGGTGTTCTTCCTGCCGCTCACGTTTATCGTGGGCGTGTACGGGATGAATTTCGAGTTCATGCCCGAGCTGCGGGAACGCTGGGGCTATCCGGCCGTGCTCGCGTTCATGGCCCTCGTGACCCTCCTGATCCACCGCTGGTTCCGTCGGCGCGGGTGGCTCAAGGGATGAGCTTCTGGGCGCTCCTCATCGGGGCCCTGTTGGGCGCCGGCGCGGCGTGGTTCCTCGTTCGCCGAAGCCGTGCCCCGGGTGTGGCGCCCGGGGTCTCCCCCCATCTCCTGCCGGACCCGGCGCTGGAGTGGCTCCGGCGGGCTCATGGAGCCGCGGGGGTATGGGTGGCGGAGATGGATACCCACGACGGCGAGCCCCACGCCGAGCGGGTGGTGGATGCCGAGCGTCTCTCGGTGGCGCAGATCGTCGCGGTGGACCGGCGGCTGGAGCGCGCGCGAGATCAGGAACAGAGCGGGGCGGAGCGGATGGAGGGCGGCACACTCGTGTTCCACGCCGCCGCGGGGGTCGCGGTTGGACTCCTCTTGCCCGGGGGCGCGGACGCCGCCCGGCTCGAGGCCGCGGAGAGCGACCTGCGGCGGCTGGCCGACGGGGTCCGTCGGCGGCCCCAGATCGTGCAACTGGCACAAGCGAGCACCCAGGAGGCGTCGCTCGAGTCGGTGGGGAGCGTTGGCCTCCGGCTCGCGTACCAGCTCGAGCGCATGCTCGACGCCCAGGTCGTGGTCGCCGCCTACGAAGGCGCCGGCGACCTCGGAGGCGAGGAGACGGAGACCGCGGGGACCGTGCGGGTCATCGGGGTCTCGGGCCG
>CAYPAE010000023.1:0-11861 GCA_964408595.1 uncultured Gemmatimonadaceae bacterium
CGACGTGACGCCGAGCTCCGTCGCCTTTTCCATCATCCAGGCGAAACGGTCCCGGTCTCCGGCTCCCACCGCGAGCGTCAGCTCCGCGGGCCGCGCGGCCCGCTCGGCGGCGGTCACGTCTACGCCCCAGGTCTTCCCGACCCTGACCAACCGCCCGAGCCCCACCAGCCCTTCGCCGTCGCGCACCTCGACCGATTCCCCATCCTCCGCCCGCCGCACTCGAAGATGATGCGCCTCTCTCTCCAGCAGACTGCCCCGCTGCCCCGCCGCCCCGCTGCCCCGCTCCAGCATCACCCGGATCATTTCCGTCGCGCGGCAACACCCCACCACCCCGTGTCCGTCCGCTCCTGGAGAATCGTGAAACCGGCCGAGTCGAGCGCCGGGAGGAGCAACTGCGCCTCGGCCACCGCCATCCCGGAAAAGATGGCCGTGCCTTCGGGACGGAGGGCCCTGGCGATGGCGGGAAAGAGCGAGGTGTTGGCGGAGCGGGCGATGTTCGAAAGCACCAGGTCGGCTGGGCCGAGCAGAGGCGCGAGATCACCGGCATCACCATCGAGGAAGGCGACCGCGTCATCGACGCCGTTGCGTGACGCGTTACGCGCAGCGACGACGTTGGCGTCGGGGTCGTTCTCGATCCCGATCGCCCGCGCCGCGCCCAGCTTCACCGCGGCGAGCGCGAGGATGCCGCTGCCGCTCCCGAGGTCGAGCACGAAGTCGCCGCACTGGACGAGCCGCTCCAGCAGAGCGAGCGCGACCCGGGTTGACCCGTGCTCCCCGCTTCCAAAGGCCATTTCAGGGTCGAGCACCACGATCGGGCCGGCCGAACCCACCGGGTCCACCGCCCACGAGGGCGCCACCGTCAGCCGGCCGATGCTCCGGAAACCGAGCCCGTCGCGCCAGCGGGTGGACCAGTCCACCGGCTCGATCCGCCGGCGGCTCGTCTCCGGCGCGAATCCGTCTGCTGACCGCTCGATCTCGGCGATCAACTCGTCGGCAGCCCGTTCGTCGGCCGCGAACGTCACCAGCGTCCCGTCGTCCCGCTCCTCCACCGCCTGCCCCGTCTTCGCCACCAGCCAGGCGCCGAGCTTGTCCCGCCCTTCCGGCGGGGTGCGCACGTCGATCGCCCACCAGGTCATGCGCCGAGCGCTTCCTTGAGCTTCGACCAGAACCCCGGCGAGCGCTTGGGCGGCTCCCCCTCGAGCTTGGCCAGCTCCTGGAAGAGCAGCTGCTGCTCTTGGCTCAACCGCTCGGGTGTCCAGACGTGCACCCGGATGAGGAGGTCGCCCTTGGCGGTCTGTCCCAGCACTGGAAGTCCCCGGCCCTTGAGTCGGAGCACCGTCTCCGGCTGGGTGCCAGGGGGGATGCGGATTTCCTCGTCGCCGTACGGCGTAGGAATGGGGAGCTGGGCGCCGAGCGCAGCCTGGGAGAACGCCAGCGGCAGATCGAAGATCAGGTCGTCACCCTGGCGCTCGAACCTGTCGTCGTCCTTGACGTCCAGCATCACCAGGAGATCG
This sequence comes from uncultured Gemmatimonadaceae bacterium, assembly GCA_964408595.1. Taxonomy (GTDB): domain Bacteria; phylum Gemmatimonadota; class Gemmatimonadetes; order Gemmatimonadales; family GWC2-71-9; genus CAVVWJ01. The sequence goes on from CAYPAE010000023.1 coordinate 1,515, forward strand.
CCCATCGGACCGTTGCGCGGGCCCGCGGCGCCCTGTCCACGAAGCGTGAGGTAGTTGTTGCCGGACACTCCGGGAGGGATCTCCACCGCCACCGTGCGGTCGCCCCTGACCCGGCCCTCCCCGCGGCACACGTCGCACGCGACGCGAATCACCTGGCCTTCGCCCGCGCAGGTGGGACAGGCCGACACCGACACGAACTGTCCGAACATGCTCCGCGCCGAGCGGCGCACCTCGCCGGTGCCCCCGCAGGTGGAGCACCGCGTCGGCCGGGTGCCGGGCTTGGCCCCGCTTCCCGAGCACACCGCGCACCGCTCGAGGGTCTTGAGCCTGACCGACTTCTTCACGCCGGCGGCAACCTCCGTCAGCGTCATCCTGACCGTCACCCGCACGTCCTGCCCGCGACGCGGGTCCTGCCGGCGGCTGCCGCCGAACATGGACTCGAATCCGCCCATCCCACCGAAGTCGCGCATGAAGATGTTGAGCGCCTCGGACAGGTCCACGTGGTGGAACCCGAACCCGCCATGGCCCGCGCCCACCCCCGCCTTGCCGTAGCGGTCGTAGGCCGCGCGCTTCTGGGGATCCCGAAGCACCTCGTACGCCTCGGTGATCTCCTTGAACCTGGCCTCCGCGTCGGGAGACGAGTTCCGGTCGGGATGGTATTCCATCGCGAGCTTCCGGTAGGCCTTCTTGACGTCGGCCTCGGAACAGTCGCGCGCCACATCGAGCAGCGTGTAGAAATCGCTCACTCCAGCAATCCTTCCACCATGCGGCTGGTGTGCTCCACCAGCCCGATGATCTTGTCGTACGGCATCCGAGTCGGGCCCATCACGCCGATCACGCCCTTGAGCTCGCCCGCCTGGTAGGACGAGGTGACCAGCGTGAAGTCGGTGAGCCGGGTATCGGGGTTCTCGCTGCCGATCGTGATCGAGAGCCCGAGTCGCCGGCGGCTCGCCAGCGCCTGCTTCAGCAGATCGTGCCCCTCGGTCAGCCGGAGCAGCTCCCGCATCCGGCTGTTGGAGGCGAACTCGGGCTGGTCGGCCAGCATCTGCGCGCTGCCGAGCACCACCGAGCCGGTCTCGTTGGAGAGGTCGAAGATCTCCTCCCGTTCCGCCACGAAGATGTTGAGCAGCCCGGCCTGGCCGTTCGGGGCGGCCGCGTCGCGGAGCCGTTCACCGATGGTCTCCCGGATGCGGAAGAGGCTGAGCCCCGCCAGCCGCTCGTTGAGGATCCGGGCCACCTCCTGCACCGCGCCGGGGGAGACCCGGGCCGGCACATCGACGAAGATGGTCCGGAGCACCCCGCTCCTGAGGTTGAACACCAGCAGGAGTCGCTCGCTCGAGACCGGCACCAACTCCAGCCGCTCGAGCACCAGCTCGTCCAGCGCCGGCGCCACCGCCACCCCCAGCTCCTGCGTCAGGACACCGAGGACCTGCGCGGCGCGGCGCACGATCTCCTCGACCGCGTTGCGCGACCCCGACAGCTCGCTCCGGAGCGTCTGCCGCGCCTCGTCGGTCAGCGGAGCGAGGCGCATGATCTCGTTGACGTAGATCCGGTAGGCGCGATCGGTCGGGATCCGGCCGGCGGACGTGTGGGGATGGAAGAGATACCCCTTGTCCTCCAGGTCGCTCATCGTGCTCCGGATGGTGGCGGGCGAAACGCCCAGCCCGAACCGCCGGGCAATAGTCTGGCTCCCGGCCGGCTCCGCGGTTTCGATGTAGGTCTGGACGACCGCCTCGAGGACTCGGAGCTCCCGCTCACTCAACTGTTCTGGCGCTGGCATCGCCTGGAATTTAGCTGACTTACGGGCGCGATTGAAAGCGTGACCCCTACCTCGCGGCAGCGGTGAGCGCGTCGAGGCGCAGCCACCCCTCCGAGGTGAGGCGAACCGCGCCCCCGCACGCCGTCGCCCATCCGGCCTCGATCCAGGCTTGGGCGGTCTCCGGAGGCAGTCGCTCGCCGGAGACCCCCTCCCAGGTGCGGAGCCCCAGGTAAAGCTCCTCCAGCTCGACGGCAACCTCATCGAGGCGCTCGGTCCCCGCTACCGGGCTCTCGCCGGCGGCCATCGCCCGCTCGTAGGCCGCCCATTCCCGCAGGTTCCACCGGCGATTCGCCCCCCATCCGCTGTGGGCCGACGGACCGATACCGATGAACGGCGCCCGCCGCCAGTAGGCGCTGTTGTGCCGCGCCCGTCGCCCGGGGAGCGAGTAGTTGGAAACCTCGTAGTGCTCGTATCCCGCCTGGCCCAGGATCGCGTCGGCCTCGAGGAACTCCGCGGCGTATCGCTCCTCGTCCACCGGGGCGACCTCCCCGCGGGCGGTCCACCGCGCCAGCGGGGTATGGTCCTCGATGGTGAGTCCGTAGAGCGAGAGGTGGTCGGGCCGGAGCGCGAGGGCGCGCTCGAGATCGGTGCCCCAGTCGCGGTCGAGCGCCGCGGGGAGTCCGAAGATCAGGTCGAGCGACAGCTCGGGAATCCCGGCATCCCGAAGTGTCCCGACGGCGGCGCCGATCTGCTCTGCGGAGTGGGTCCGGTGCATCCAGCCGAGCACCGCGGGATCGAACGACTGAGCGCCGAGCGACACGCGGTTGACTCCACCGGCCCGCCACGCTCGCGCCGCCTCCTGAGTGACGTCGTCGGGGTTCGCCTCCAGCGTCACTTCAGCGGCCGGCGCAACTGCCCGGTCGGCGGCGATCCGCTCGAGAATGCGCCCGATCGCCCCCGGCTCGAGCCGGGACGGCGTCCCACCCCCGAAGTACACCGAGTCCACTCCAGACGACTCGGCCCAGATCTCATGGCTCTGCCAGCCGGCCCATTCGCGGAGCGCCGCCTCGGCATAGGCCTTGGACGGCACGTCGCGGCGCACCGCGATGGCGAAATCGCAGTAGCTGCAGCGCCGGGCGCAGAAGGGAACGTGGAGGTAGACGTGCACCGGGGGAATCTACTGTCCCGGGCCTGAAGTCCGTCGGCCCAACCGCTCCTGCCGGCATTGTCCCCCTCGCTGCGCTCAGGGTGACACTTGGGGGGGGTCACACCCGGCGGAACAACCTCCCGGGCCGCTGCTCCACCACGCCGGCGATCTCCAGCGCACAGAGCGCCGCCAGCAGCTCTTGCGGCGGCCGGCCGGAGCGGCTGACGAGGTCGTCGAGCAGGACGAGCTCCGTGCCGAGCAGCTCGGCGACAGCGCGGTCGCCTGCGCCGAGCCCCTCCGGAAGCGGCCTGGTAGGGGGAGGCGGGCCGGCCAACCCCTCCGGCGGCCGGATCGCCTCGGGGTAGTGCTCCAGCAGGTCGTCCAAGGAGAGGAGCGGCGCGGCGCCGTCGCGGATCAGGCGATTGGCGCCGACCGACGAAGGGCTGGTGATGTTCCCCGGCACCACCATCACCTCCCGCCCCTGGTCCAGCGCCGTCCCCGCGGTGATCAACGCGCCGGACCCCTCAGCGGCCTCCACCACGACAGTCACCCGCGCGAGACCGCTGATGAGCCGGTTCCGCCGGGGGAAGCTGCCCGCGGTGGGCCGCTCGCCGGGTGGAAACTCGGTGAGCAGCAGGCCGCTCGCCGCCACCCGCTGGTACAGGCTGCGATTGGCCGTCGGATAGATGACGCCGAGTCCGTTGCCGAGTACGCCGATGGTGCCACCGCCGGACTCGAGCGCCGCGGTGTGAGCGACGGCGTCGAGCCCGCGGGCCATTCCGCTCACCACCACGAGGCCCGCGGATGCGGCGCCCCAGGCGAGCGCCCGGGCCACCTCCCCGCCGTAGGGCGAGTGGTCGCGGCTGCCCACGATCGCCACCGCCGGCCGCTCCAGGAGGGCGAGATCGCCCAGGGCGAAGAGAACCGGCGGCGACTCCGGGATCTCGCGGAGCAGCGCTGGATAGTCCGGATCGCCAGGGAGCAGCGCGCGGGCGCCAAGCCCCTCGGTTTCCTCCAGCGCGCGGACTCCAGCCGAGACCCCGCCCGCGGCGATGGACGAGGCCGCGGCCATGTTCATGCCGGGGATGGAGCGCAAAAGCTCGAACGGCGCCGAAAAGGCGCCGGTAGCGGTGTGGCAGACTTGGAGAATCGCGTGAATTCGGCTCGGGCCGATGCCCGGCGTCAACGCCAGCGCCACGTAGGCGGCGCGCTGCGGGTCCATTATTCCTCGTCCTCCCGCCGCCACGCCTCCACCGGCGCCTCCTGGGACTTGGCCACCTCGACGAACTTCCAGAGATACTCCTTCACCTCGTCGAGGCCAGTGCCCGCCGCGCTGGAGACGGCGAGAATTCCAACGGCATCGGGCGCGGCGAGGGTGGGGACCGGTTCGCCCAGCGGGAAGAGGTCCCGCTTGGTGAGCAGCACCACGTGCGGCTTGGCGGCGAGCGCCTCGCTGTACTCGCCGATCTCGTGGCGCAGCCGACGGTAGACTGCATCCAGATCGGGGCTGTCGAGCGGGATGAGATAGGCGAGGACCCGGGTCCGCTCCACGTGCTGGAGAAAACGGAGGCCGAGCCCTTTGCCCTGATGGGCACCTTCGATGATTCCCGGGATGTCCGCCAGGACGAAGCTGCGGTGGTCGGACAGGCCGACGACGCCGAGGTTCGGCTCGAGGGTGGTGAAGGGGTAGTCCGCGATCTTGGGCCGGGCCGCCGAGACGACGGAGAGCAGCGTGCTCTTGCCGGCGTTGGGCTCGCCCACCAGCCCGGCGTCGGCGATCAGCTTCAGGAGCAGCTCGATCGAGCGGTCCTCGCCTTCCTCGCCCGGCTCCCATTCGCGCGGCGCCTGATGGGTGGAGGTGGCGAAGCGCGCGTTTCCCCGCCCGCCCCGGCCGCCCTTCGCCACCCGGATCGTGTCACCCGGAAGGAGCACCTCGCCCAGCAGCTCCCCGCTGTCGGCGTCGCGGACCACGGTGCCGGGCGGGACCGGGAGATAGACGTCGGCCGAGGAGGCGCCGGTCTGGGTCTTGCCCTTGCCGTGCTCGCCACGCTCCGCCTTCCACGCGTTGCGGTAGCGGTAGTCGAGCAGTGTGGCCAGGTTGGCGTCGCCCCGCACGTAGACGCTGCCGCCGTGCCCCCCGTCGCCGCCGTCAGGACCGCCCTTCGGCTTGTACTTGAACCGGGCGAAGGAGCTGGCGCCGGACCCTCCGGTTCCCGCCGTTACCCGGACCACCGCGCGATCGATGAACATCAGTTTCCCGGCGACCACCCCTCGCGGACGGTGCGCCACAGCTCCTTGATCTTCTTCCACTGGTCGAACGACAGCAGCGGATTCACGATGGAGAGCACCCCATCGATCTGGCCGAACGATGCGCCCGCGTTGAGCGCCCCGCGCAGATGGGAGTGGAGCTGCTTGGGCGCCTCCAGCACGGCGGTCTGCGCCACGGTGCAAAGCTCCCGGCGCAGCAGGTCGAGCCCCGGCCGGCCCATCGTGCGGCCGTACCCCTCGGTGATCATCCATGCGTCGATCGCCGGGTGCAGCGCCCGGACGCTGTCGCGCAGCTTGGAGTAGTTCTCGCCGTAAATCTTGCCGCAGACTTCCTCGCCGCGGCGGGTCCACTCGCCCACCTGGCCGTAGTCCTGCCCCTCGTCGGTGTGGGGCGCGGACAGCGCGCTGAACTTGCGCCAGACGGCGAACGCGATCAGCGCGCGCGGATACCCCACCATCAGCACCGATTGGAGGAGCAGCTCCTCGACCCACGCCGCGGGCACCTGCGAGGCCCTGAGCGGCCCGACCCGGTCGCGCAGCTCGGGCTCGTAGCCCTGCGCGATCGCGGCGGCGAAGCGGACCAGGTCCCGTGTTTGCGGGTCGAGATTGTCTTGTTTCGCCATCATCGTGACAAGATAACCTGCCACCGCCTTTGACTCTCGTGCCGCGACCCTGTTGCTTTCCCGGCCGATGCTCCGCCCCAATCACGCCTGGCTCGCCGCGGTACTCCTCGGTGCGCTCGCCCCCGTGCGCGGCGCGGCGCAGTCTTCCCCCTACCTCCCGCTCGACGATCCCCGGCTGCCGCTGCTCGAGCATCTCATCGCCCGTGGGGACATCGCGGACCCATCACCCATGGTGCGGCCCTTCCGCCGGGCGGACGCGCTCCGGGTGCTCGCCGGTGCGGATACGAGCGGCGAAACGACCTCCGTCCTGATCCGGCAGCTTCGCGCCGAATTCCAGGAGCCGGCCGACTCCCAGCGCTGGCTGGTGGGCGCCCGCGCCGGTGTCCAGGCCTACAGCCATATCCGCCGCGACCTCCTTCATCCACTCGGCCCCGACGGCGTGCGCCCCTACGGCGAGCTGGTCGGCGAAGCCGTGATCGGTCCCTTCACGCTGGTGAGCCGCCCGGCCGCCGAGCCTCGGATCACCGACGATCCCGAGTGGCCCGGCCGCCGCGACCTGGAGCTGGCCTGGCGCATGACCGAGGCGTACCTGAGCGCGCAGTTCAAGTACGGCAGCGTCTTCTATGGGCAGATGGACCGCAACTGGGGCCCGGTGGGCATCGAAGGGATCGGCCTCAGCGACTACGGCTACAGCGACACCGAGCTCGGCTTCGAGATCGGGGTGGACGCGGTGCGCCTGGTCGGCCTGGCCCGCTCGCTCGAAGACGCCCGCGACAGCAGCGGAGCCCGCATCCACCGCTATTTTTTCGCCCACCGGTTCGGCGTCCGGGTCAGCGACCGGCTTCGGCTCGGGCTCTGGGAGACGACGGTGATCGCCGGCGCCGACCGGGAGTTCGATGGGCGTTACCGCAATCCGCTCAGTCTTCTCCTCCTCGCCAATCAGTACGGTCTCGGCGCCGACGGCAACGTGCTTTTCGGAGTCGACGCCGGCTATCGGATAGGCAAGGGGACCACCGTCGAGGCCCAGATCGGCATTGACGACCTCCAGTACGAGAACACGTCCGGCGAGGATCGCTATCCCAATCGCTGGGCGTTCACCCTCGCGGCCCACGGCGCCCTCGGCTCACGGCTGGGCTGGCGGGCGTTCTACACCCAGGCGTCGAGCCTCGCCTTCCGGACGCTCGATCCGTTCGAGAACTTGACCGACGGGGGCGTCGGGCTGGGACGGAACTTCGCCGACATGGACCGGCTGACGCTGACGGTGAGCCTGCCCGCGGGGACCCGGTGGCTCCTCACCCCGGAGCTCACGCTCCAACGCCAGGGTGAGGGCGACATCAACGACCCCTTCCCCGCGTCGCCGGACGAGGCGGGTGGGATCCCCCATCTCTTCATCGGCACGGTCGAGCGAACCTGGCGCGCGGCGGTCGCCGTGAGCGGCAGGCAGGGTCCGCTGGACCTGCGCGCCAGCGCCGGGCTTCACCACGTGGTGAATGCCGGAAACCAGGAAGGCAACACGGAGAACCGCTTCGAGGGCCGGCTTCAGGCCACGCTGGGCCTGAGCCGCCGGGGAGTGATCGAGTGACGCATCCGCCGCCGTTGAGCCGAGACCGTGTCCTCCACCTGATCCAACGCATGAAGGACAGCCGGGTGGTGGTCGTGGGCGACATCATGATCGACCGCTACCTGTTCGGGGACACCGAGCGGCTCTCTCCCGAGGCGCCGGTGCCGGTCGTGACCGTCCGCGATCGGCAAGCGAAGCTGGGAGGGGCGGCCAACGTCGCCGCCAATGTCGCGTCCATGGGCGCGACCTGCTTTCTGGTCGGGACGGTCGGGGACGACGGGGACGGCGCCACGATCCGCCAGGAGCTGGTGGTGGCTCGGCTCGACGGGCGCTTCGTCGTCACCGTGGCCGGCCGCCCGACCACCTCGAAGACCCGGATCATCGCCCGCTCGCAGCAGATCGTGCGGATAGACGACGAGGTGGACGCCCTGCTTGACGGCCCCGATCTCGCCCGCCTGATCAAGGCCGCCCGCGAGGCGCTGGCCGACGCCGACGCGCTGCTCCTGGAGGACTACAACAAGGGCGCGCTCGCGCCCGGCCTCATTGCCGCGGTGATGGAAGTGGCCCGGCGGCGGGGTATCCCGGTCGTGGTGGACCCGAAGTACCGGCAGTTCTTCGAGTACGCCGGGGCGACCGTCTTCAAGCCCAACCGGCGGGAGCTGGAATCGGCGCTCGGCGCGTCGGTGGACCTCCAGAACCGGAACGCCCTTCCCGAGGTGCTCGCCCGGCTCAAGGTGGACAACCTGCTGGTGACGTTGGGCGGGGATGGGATGCTGCTGGTGACGAAGGACGGAAGCTCGCTGCGGATCCCGAGCATCGCGCGGGAAGTCTATGACGTCTCGGGAGCCGGCGACACCGTCACCGCCTGGCTCGGCACCGCGCTGGCGGCTGGAGCCTCGCTGGCCGAGGCGGCACAACTCGCGAACTACGCCGCCGGAGTCGAGGTCGGCAAGCCGGGAGTCGCCACCGTGTCACCCGAGGAGGTACTCGCGGTGCACGAGGAGCGGTTCGATCAGATCGGCAGGCTACGGCGAGGAGGCGTGATCTAGGAGCTCACGCCGGTCCCGAAGCCGAGCCACACCCTCCACGTCTCCTTCACGCCGTCGAGATACTGCCGCAACAGCCGGGCGCCCCGAATATGCCTGGGGTTCAGCTCTACCACTCCCGACTCGCTCATCCGCTCCCGCAGCGGGTCGGCGCAATCGGCTTGGGCCACCTCAGCCAGGCGCTCCTTGCTCCACGAGTTCCGGGGACGCACCCCGCAGCGGGCGAGGAAGCCGAGCAAGTCCCGGCGAGTCCAACCCGAGAGCCAGCCCCCCAACTCTGCTGCAGGAACGACCAGGCCGGTGTCCATGATGAGGCGGGTGGACTCGGCGACGTCGAGGCCGCGCTTCCGGGTCTCGTAGCGGCTGAGGCTGGCGAGGGTCCGCGGGATCCGCGGGTCGGCGACCAGGTGGCGGAGCACGTCCGCCGCGTGGGCGCGGACGCCGAGGGGGAGCGGAAGCAGGAGCGCGAGCAGGGCGGCGAAGTCGGGGTGGTCGGGCGGAACGATGGGATGGAGGGCGTCGGCGGCAAGCGGGGGCCAGGTGGACCAGTAGCTCATCTCGCTCGCCATGCGCCGCACGAAGTCATTGCGGAGCTCGACCAGGCTCTCGGTGCCGGCCAGCGTGAAGGCGTGGGGACAGACCGCCGCCGCCAGAAAATCCGCAGCCTCGCCGGTCATGATGAACCCGGAGAAGCCCTCGTGGGCGGCCAGAAGGATCAGCGCCACCCGGAGATCCAGATACGCCTCCTCGCTTCCATCGCGAAGATGCGTCTCCAGCCGCGCCTCGAGCAGGGAGGCCGCCAGATCCCGGTACCGTCGCCGGAACTCCTCCTCGGAGACTCCCACTCCGGGGTTGGCCTCCCGGATGCGCCAGAGGTAATCGCCGGCGGCATCCACGTCGTCGCGGCGCACCCGCTCGAGCAGCCAGGGTGAGAAGTCTGCACAGGGCACGCAGCTCGACGGATTGTGCGCGCGAGAGAGACAGGGGAAGTCCGGGTGGCCGAGCCCTTGCGCGAAGCCGGGCAGGTCGGCGGTGACTCGGTCGGCGAGGGCAATCGCCGAGGAGCCGAAGTCGAGAGTCTGGATCGTCACGAAGCGACCCTGGTTTCGGTTTCGGATTCAGGCCACAAGCTCTGGTCGAGCGGGGCGCGACCACGCGCGCCACCCTCGCCGGCCTGGGCCGGGAGTTCCTATATGTTGGCCTCCCATGCCGTTTTGGCAAGGGTTAGCCAGCAGCCAATCTCAGGGGGTGGGATCAACGGGCCGACAACCGCAGCATGAGTCTAAGACATGCCGGCGTACCGCGCCAGCCTTGGGGGGAATCACGGACGCCGACTTTCATCTTCGACCGCCATGGCCTGCCGGACCTTGGACTGCAACTCCTCCATGGTGTAGGGCTTGGCGAGAAAGTGAACGTCGAGGTCCTGAAGCCCGTGCTCGGCGAGAACCTCGGCCGGGTGCGCCGACATGAAGAGGATCCGCTGGCCCGGACGATGGGCGAGGATCTGCTCGGCGAGCTCCACACCGTCGGTTTCGGGCATCACCACGTCGAGCAGGATCAGGTCGATCGGCTGCTGCGAGATTCGAAAGACGTCGAGCGCCTCCTCCGCGCCATCGGCCTCCAAGACCCGCAAGCCGAGCTCCCTCAGCATCCGGGAGGCAACGTGACGAGAGATGCGCTCGTCGTCCACGACGAGCACAGTGACGTACGGTGGCGGAAATTGAGTGGGCACTTACCACCTCCCCGGGCTGTAGGGTGCACAGGGGGAAGGTAGGGCGCGGTCCGGGCGAAGTGAGTGAGCCAGATCACCTCGACCGCGGAAAGGCGAGAGCCCCACGTCCGTCGCGGGGCTCTATATCGTAGGCAGTGGGCGATGAGGGACTTGAACCCCCGACCTCGCGCATGTGAGGCGCGCGCTCTAACCAGCTGAGCTAATCGCCCGG
>CAYPAE010000024.1:0-11678 GCA_964408595.1 uncultured Gemmatimonadaceae bacterium
TTGGAGATTGACTGGCAGGCGTCACGGATGCATGGTGAAGCAGGCCAGTGACGAGGGGAGCGACGGAGTCAGCCGTGGACTCCATGAGCCGTCTGAGCGCCGCCTTGGCGGAGCGCTACACCATCAGTCGCGAGCTTGGTCGCGGCGGGATGGCCACGGTCTATCTGGCCCACGACCGAAAGCATGATCGCCAGGTTGCGCTCAAGCTGCTTCACCCCGAGCTTGCCGCCTCGCTCGGCGCCGAGCGTTTCCTCCACGAGATCCGCACCACCGCCAAGCTGACCCACCCGCACATCCTGCCGCTCCACGATTCAGGCGAAGCCGACGGTCTGCTTTACTATGTCATGCCCTATGTCGAGGGGGAGTCGCTCCGCCAACGGCTGATCCGCGAACGCCAGCTTCCGCTCGATGATGCGCTCCGCATCGCATCCGACGTCGCCGGCGCCCTGACCTATGCCCACGATCATGGCGTAGTGCATCGCGATATCAAGCCCGAGAACATCCTGCTCTCTGGTGGCGAGGCGGTTGTCGCGGACTTCGGCATCGCTCGGGCCATCACGGCCGCGGCCGGCGAGAGACTGACCGAGACCGGGCTCGCGCTGGGAACGGTAGCCTACATGAGCCCGGAGCAATCGGCCGCGGACCGTGAGCTCGACGGCCGCAGCGACCTCTACAGCTTGGGCTGCGTGCTGTACGAGATGTTGGCCGGCCAGCCTCCCTTCACCGGGTCTACCGCTCAAGCCATCGTGGCCCGGCGGCTGAGCGAGCCGGTGCCTGCGCTGCACCACGTTCGGGAGCAGGTGCCGGTGCCGATCGAGCAAGCCGTCATGAAGGCATTGGCCAAGGTGCCGGCTGACCGGTTTTCGTCGGCCAGCCGCTTCGCTGAGGCGTTGGCCGAGGGGAGTCGCCCGGCGCCGCGGCGGGCAACTCCGCGGCAGTGGGCGGTCTGGGCCGTACTCGCCCTGCTCCTGGTGGTCGTGGCCGGGTATCTCGCGCTGCGCCCTGGGCCCACCCAGTCCTCGCTCTCCGCTCCGATCGCGATGGCGGTGCTGCCGTTCCAGGCCGTCGCCTCCACCGAGCCGGTCGACTTTCTCAGCGTCGGGATCCCGGATGCCATCATTACCCGGCTCGCCAACGTAAGACAAATGCGGGTTCGCCCGACCAGCGCAGTGCTGCGCTATGAGCACCAGCCGGTCGATGCGGTGGAGGCGGGTCGCGCACTGTCGGCGGACTACGTCCTCACCGGCACGGTGCAAAGGGCGGCGGAGCGGGTCCGGGTCAATGTCCAGTTGGTGCGGACCGGGGATGGCGTCCCGCTCTGGGGAGAGAGGTATGACCTTGCCCGACAAGACTTGCTGACTCTTCAGGACTCCATAGCCGCGCAGGTTGCCTCGGCGCTCGAGGTCCGCATGACCGCCGCCGAGCAGGAGCGAGTCTATCACCGGTACACCGAGAACATCGGTGCGTTCGAGGCCTATATGCAGGGACGACTGGAGCTGGCGCGGGGAACCAAGGAGGGTGCGCTCGCGGCGATCCTGGCGTTCGAGAACGCCCTCCGGCAGGACTCGACCTATGCACTGGCCCGGGCTGGACTGGCCGTGGCGAGCGCGGACATGCACCTCCGTTTCGCTTCGAGCGACGTGCCCCAATGGGGCGAGCGCGCTCGCCGGGAGGCGCAGCAGGCGCTGGCGCTGGATTCGAACCTGGCCGAAACCCACCAGGCTCTCGCGGCCGTCTACGGAAAGACCGAGTTCAACTGGGAGCGGACCATCGAAGAGGGTCGGCGCGCACTGGCCTTGAACCCCAGCCTCGAGCTTCCGTACTACTATCTCGCCCGCGCCCTGAGTCACCTGGGCTTGTTGCAGTCGGCTGACAGCGTGCTGAGCCAGGCGCCGACCGCGGGCTCCGAGAATCGGGCCGAAGGCCTTCGCACCAAGGGAGTGAACGCCCTCCTCGCCGGTCGATACGCCGAAGCGGCTTCGCTGCTCAGCGAGGTCCGCCGGCTGAGGAGCGGGTCGTTGCCCGACTCCTATCTCCCCCAGGCCTATTACTATGCCGGGGACCGTCAGCGCGGCGAGGCACTCCTCGATTCCCTCCGGCACTCGCCGGCCGCCCCGGCCGCTACCCGGGCCAGGGCGACCCTCGCCAGCTTCCTGGCTGCGCGCGGGGATGGGGTGAACGCCCGGGCCCTGCTGGACGAGGTGGCTCGCGGCTCATACATGGACCACCATGTGGCGTACAGTGTCGGAGCGGCTCATGCCCAACTGGGCGACCGCGCCGAAGCGCAGCGCTGGCTCACCCAGGCGGTCGAGACCGGCTTCCCCTCCTATCCTTGGTACGCGAGAGACCCCCTCCTCCAGCCGTTCCGCGCCAGCAAAGAAGGCGCGACCTTCCTCAATGCTCTACAGCAATCCGGCGAAGCGACCAAGGCGCGACTTGAGCTTGGTTGGCATGGAACCCGCGATTAAACTGGTGCGGCCATCCGTTCCACCATCCGGTCCGTCATCCGCGGGGGACACGTGAAGTTGAGCTGGATCCTGGCAGGGACACTGCTGCTCACGCCGACCGTTGCCGTCGCCCAGCAGGCGCCGATCCTGGGCACATGGAAATTCGATCTGAAGCAAGGAGAAAAGAAAGCCGGGCCGCGCACGGTGATCGTGCGAGCCGACAGCAGTGCCAGCTACGGAGCGGAGACCGTGCGCTGGCGGATCGTCGGCGACAGCCTGGCTCTCGCGCTCGGCGGCGAGTGGGTGAACTACCGGCTGAAGGTAAAGGGGAAGCGGCTGACTCTGTCGGGCGGCGACCTCACGGAGCCGGTCACCTTCGACCTGGTCGGTCCGCCGACGCCGCGCCCGGATACGGTGGCCGTACCTCCCGACCCTAGCAGCGAGCCGACCTGAATGCGCCCCAGTCCTCGAGTGGTCCGGCGCGCTGCCTCACCACTGTCATCCTGAGCGAAGCGAAGGAGCCGAAACGCCGCCATGGCCTCCTTCGCCTCGCTCAGGATGACAAGCGAACTACTCGCATGTCCGTCGCCTCAGAGTGCGAGACCGAACTGAACGCCCGTCTGCCGCGCCAGTGTAATCGGCCCCAGCGGCTCGTCCTGATCGGCGACGTGCAGGGTCCCGCCGAACCCCGCACGCCGGAGCGCGGGTGCCACCGTCGCCCGCGCGTCGTCCGCGGTGTTGCACTGCCGACTCAGGTGCGCCAGTACCACGACGCCGAGCCCTGGGTGAGACACCTCGGCCAGCAGCTCCGCCGCGGCCCGGTTGGAGAGATGCCCGCCCGATCCGGCGATTCGCCGCTGCACTACCGGTGGATAACCACTGGTACGGAGCAGCACGTCGTCGTGATTCGCCTCCAGGACGATCGCCGTGAGGTTGCGGAGCAGGTACCGAACGGCTGAGGTCGGCCGGCCGAGGTCGTACGCGACGCCGACCCGGATGCCGTCGGCGGTCTCCACCGCGAGCGCCAGCGGCTCGGCCGCATCGTGGCTGGTGGGGCAGGCGGTGACGACGAACGGTCCGATCTCCACCCGCGCGCAGAGCCCGAGCGGGCGGTGCTCGGCGTGGCGCAGCTTGGGCGCGAGATGAGTCCAGGTGCCTGGGGCCGTCAGCACCGGCACACCGAGCCGCCTAGCCAGCCGCCCGGCGCCGCGTGCGTGATCTCCGTGCTCGTGGGTGAGGACGATCGCGCCGACGCTCTCGAGCGGGAACCCCGCGGTCTCCGCGCGCCGCTCGATCTCCCGGGGGCTGAACCCTGCGTCAACCAGGATCGCCCTCCCGTCGTGCTGCACCGCGCAGCAGTTGCCCCGCGAGCCCGATCCCAGCACATAGAGCGCCGTCACCCCGCCCGACTCCTCTCATAGGTGCGCCGGAGCGACTCCTGTCGCGCGTCCGACCACGCCACCTCCCGGCGCGCGAGCACCCGCCGGGCGACCGTGAGAAACCCCTCCTCGGTAAGCCGCTCTCCCGCGCAGCCCCAGGAGAAGGCAGGGACGTACTTGGGCGCCGCCGGCGCGCCGAAAACGTTCGCTCCCGCACCGACTACGGCGCCGGTCGGCAGCATCGTGCCGATCGCGGTCTTGGCATGATCTCCGAAGAGGGTGCCCAGGTTGGAGCGCCCCGTCTCGATCCGAGTGCCTTCCATTTCCAGCCGCACCGACCCGTAGGTGTTCTTCAGATTCGAGGTCGTCGTGCCGGCGCCCAGGTTTACCCAGTGGCCCACCACGCTGTGGCCGACGAAGCCGTCGTGAGCCTTGTTGCCGTAGCCGAGAAACACGCTCGCGGCGATCTCGCCCCGCACCCGGCACTCCGGCCCGAACACCGAGGCGCGCACGAACCCGCCGAGCACCCGGGTGCCTCCTCCGATATACGTCGGACCCTCCAGCCGGGTGCCGCTCCGCACTTCCGCGCCCTCCTCGATCACCACCGGACCGTTTCTCACGTCGAACACGACGCCGGGCTCCACCACCGCGCGCAGGCTGATGACGTCGGCCGGATCGCCCAACACGATGCTCCCCTCCGGTACGCCGGCCGAAGGCGCGGCGCGGAAGTCGGCGCAATCGGCGGGAAGGAGCCGCTCGAGCGCGGTGACCAGGTCGTAGGCGCCGCGCAGGAGGACGCCGTCCACCTCGAGGCCGGGACCGTCGTCGGTCGGACGGGCCCAGTGCTCGCCGGCCGGGATCACCCACCCCACGGTGGTCCCGGCGTGGGTGAGGCGTCGCACCGGCGCCGTGGATTCAATCGGCGCGCCCGACGGCGCGAACCAGGAGGCGGCGACGATCGCCGGTCCTTCGATCGGCATCGGTGCCCGAGCCGGCGGCTCGTCGAATTCGACGAATCCTGCGACGTGCGCGCCGAGAATAGCGGTCGTGTCGCGCTGGAGCGCCCCCTCCCACCGCTCGCGGATCCGCCAGAGTCCCGCGCGCAGCTCCGCCACGGGCCTGACCCCGGCGAAGGGGGCCCAGGCGAGTCCCGCAGGGTCGGGCTCGAGGAGGTAGAGAGAAGTCACGGACCGGTGTCGCGCACGGCCGGTGGGAGGGCGTCGAGCAGCTGCTTCATCGAGCCGGCGCGCTCCGCGGGCATCACGAGCGTGCGACCGTTGGCCTGCACCACCACCAGCTCCTGCACCCCGTAGAGAATGATCGGGTCGCGATCCGACCAGACCACGCAGTCCTGACTCTCGTGCAGGAACGCGTCGCCCACCACGACGTTGCCCCTCGTGTCCTTGGGCCGGACCCGGGCCAGCGCCTGCCAGTTGCCGACGTCGTCCCACGCGAAGTCACCCCGCACGACCGCGACCTCGTGGCTGCGCTCGAGGAGCCCGACGTCGATTGAGATCGGCTCCACCTCGCGGAAGAATCGCTCGACGTCGCCCGCGGCGAGAGCGGGGATCACGCGGGCGACTTCCGGCG
Source organism: uncultured Gemmatimonadaceae bacterium (assembly GCA_964408595.1). Lineage (GTDB taxonomy): Bacteria > Gemmatimonadota > Gemmatimonadetes > Gemmatimonadales > GWC2-71-9 > CAVVWJ01. Next base: position 5,417 of record CAYPAE010000024.1, read on the forward strand.
TGTGCGAGCCTACCTCCGCCAGCAGTCGCGACGCGGTCCACGCGAACAGCCCGCTGTTCCAGAGCGCGCCCGCCGCCATCAGGTCCAGCGCGGCCGCCGCGTCCGGCTTCTCGGAGAACCGGGCGACGCTGCGCGCCGCCTCATCCAGCGGCGGCCCCGGGACGATGTAGCCGTAGCCGGTCTCCGGCCGTGACGGCACCATGCCGACGGTGACCAGCCGGTCGTGCCGCCGGGCCGTCGCCAGGGCCACGTCGGCGGTCTGCCGGAACGCGGCGGCGTCGCCCACCACCCAGTCCGCGTGGAGCGAGAGCACCTCCGCCTCGGGGTCGCGCTGCTTCGCCTCCCAGGTTGCCCAGATGAGCGCCGGCGCCGTGGAGGCGGCGCGCGGCTCGATCAGCATGTTCTCGGCGGGCAGCTTGAGCCGGCCCTGGAGCTTGCCGGCGAGCCCCGCGCCCGCGACCACGAGGGTCCGCTCGCGCGGGATCAGTCCGGCGAGGCGCTCGACCGCGTCCTCCGCGCTCGAGCTCGAGCCCGCGAGGGGAAGCAGCTGCTTGGGATTCTCGGGGGTGCTGAGCGGCCAGAAGCGGGTGCCGGAGCCTCCGGCGAGGAGAACGGCCCACCTCATGGTAGGCGGGCAGGCGGGCCGGCGGGCAGCCGGACGGTTTCTCCAATCAGCCGACCCGTCGGCGTAGCGGGATGTCCTGCCCGCCGGCCCGCGTGCCCGCGTGCCCGCCTCACAACAGCCCCGCCAGCGCCGGGCGGTGGTGCCGCAGGTCGTACAGCAAAGGACCGACATCCGCGTCGGGCTGGGCCAGAATGGCGAGCCAATCCTCGCTCCCAGCCCGGGCGAGCACCACGAGGCCACCAGCGTAGTCGAGCACCGCCGTTCCCAGCTCGCCGCGCCCCGCGCCCTCGCCCAGTCGGGCGGCATATTGCGCGAGTGTGGCCGCCAGCGCCGCCACCGTCTCCGGCTCGAACGCGCCGCGCGCCGCATGATCGATCGGCAGGCCTTCGCCGCTCAGCAGCAGCACCGCCTGCACGCCGTCGCGGGCCGCGAGGCTGCGCAATACATCGCCCAAACCGGCCATTCGTGGTGCTCCGTCGCCGAGGGGAAAAACGTGAGCGCAACGTAGAGGTCGCCTCAGGCGAAGTCAAGAAACGATGCGTGGTTGACCCGGCTCGTATCCGCTCTTAGTGTTCCCCCTCTATGCTCACGATTCGCCGGCTTCTGCCGCTCCTCGCGCTCTCGGCCGCCGCCGCTTGCAGCAACAACGACAATCTGCCCGATCCGACCGACGAAAATGCGGTGGACACCGTCACCGTGGGGTCGCTTACCGACACTCCGATCACCACCGCCAGCGGGTTCTCGGTGAGCCTCGGCGCGATCCGCACCGATCTGAGTCCCGACTTCGACTTCGCCTACGATATCCAGGGAGATCCGGCCACCGGCACCAGCGTGATCCTCCCGCGCGCCGCGCTCGGCATCGTCTCCGGAAGCTCCGCGGAGCCCGGCGTCATGCGGCGGAGCGAGGCGTTCGACGACATCGAGGCCGCGCCCAGCAACGGCTACGTCACCGAGGAGGCGGTCCCCGTCGCGCTGGGAGAGCGGTACATCGTCCGCTCCCGGGTGGTGTGCAACATCGGCGTGCCCCTGTACGCCAAGGTCGAGATCATCGGCCTGGAGAACAACTCGCTCATTCTCAAGGTCCTGGCGAACACCAACTGCGGTTACCGCGGCCTCGAGCCCGGCTTCCCCAACCGCTGATTCTCACGTGATCGACCTCAAGCGCCTGCGCCAGGATCCCGAGGGCAGTCGCGCCAGCCTGCTCCGCCGCCGGGATCCCTCCGTCGCCGAGTCGGTGGATGCGCTGCTCGATCTCGACCGCGAGCGGCGGGAGATGCTGGTGCGAGTCGAGACGCTCAAGGCCGAGCGGAACGCGGCGAGCGAAGAGGTCGCGCGGCGGAAGCGGGCCAAGCAGCCGGCCGACGACCTGATGACGCGGCTGAAGGAGTCGGGTGACGAGGTGAAGGTCCTCGACGGCCGGCTCCGCGAGGTCGAGTCCGAGCTGGAGCGGCGGGCGCTCACCATCCCCAATTTCCCCGCCGACGGTGTTCCCAACGGCGATGCCGCCGCAAACCGGGTGGTCCGCACCTGGGGCGAGACGCCCTCCTTCGACTTCCCGCCGAAACCGCACTGGGAGCTTGCCGCCGCGCTCGGGATTCTGGACCTGCCCGCCGGCGCCAAGCTGACCGGCTCCGGCTTTCCGGTGTTCCGGGGCGCAGGGGCGAAGCTGGTCCGCGCCCTGGCCGGGTTCATGCTCGACCTCCACACCCGGGAGCACGGCTACGTCGAGATCGCGCCGCCCTACCTGGTGAACCGGGCCACGCTCACCGGCACCGGGCAGCTTCCCAAGTTCGAGGACGATCTCTACGGCTTCGCGGCCGACGACCTGTTCCTCATTCCCACCGCCGAGGTGCCGGTCACCAATCTCCACCGGGACGAGATCCTGGAGTCGTCGGATCTGCCACGGGGATACGTCGCCTACACCCCGTGCTTCCGCCGCGAAGCGGGTGCGCACGGCAAGGACACCCGCGGGCTCATCCGGGTGCATCAGTTCGACAAGGTCGAGCTGGTCCGCTTCGCCCGGCCCGAGGAGTCCGACGCGGAGCACGAGCGGATGACCAACCATGCGGAGGCGGTGCTGCGACGCCTCGAGATCCCCTACCGCGTGGTCGAGCTCGCCGCCGGCGACACCGGCTTCGCGAGCGCGCGCACCTTCGACCTCGAGGTCTGGGCGGCCGGCGTCGGCGCCTGGCTCGAGGCCTCGAGCTCCAGCACCTTCACCGATTTCCAGGCGAGGCGGGCGAACATCCGCTTCCGCCGCGAGCCCCGGGCCAAACCGGAGTTCGTTCACACGCTCAACGCCTCGGGCGTCGCCTTCCCGCGCACCATCGTCGCCCTGCTGGAAAACAACCAGGCGGCCGACGGATCGGTGCGCGTGCCGAAGGCGCTGGTGCCGTATCTCGGTGTCGACCGTCTGGCTCCGACCGCCTAAAGAGCGGCTCCGCCGGCTCGCGCCGAGCATCGCGGTGCTCCTGGTGGCCGTGCTGTCGGGCCTCAGCCTGGGCACCGGTCTCCTCATCATCCGGCACTTCAAGGCCGACGCCACCGCCACCAGCCAGCTCTACTCCGGGGTCTTCGGGGGGCTCAACGATCCCGATCCCGGCTCGGAGGCCGAGGCCTTGCTGCGCCTGGGCGAGCAGGTCCGGGCGCTGGGGTTGCCGCTGATCATCACCGATCGCACCGGCCGGGTGACCGCGGCGGCCAACCTGCCGTTCCTGGCCGCGCTCGACGATCCTAGGGTGCTGGCGTACGCGGCCAGGCTCGACCGCCAGAACCCGCCGATCGTGGATGCGATCGGAACGGTGCACTACGGTCCGCTGCCGGCTCAGCGCAGCCTCACCGCCCTGGCCGTGCTCCAGGCGCTCACCATCGCCGTGATGGTGGCGGTGGCCGTGTTCGCCTACCGAAGCGCGATGGCCGCGCAACGCGACCGCCTCTGGGTCGCGATGGCGCGGGAGGCGGCCCACCAGATGGGCACGCCGCTCACCAGCCTCCAGGGATGGATCGAGCGGGTGCGCTCCCGGCCCACGCCGCCGCCCGACCTGGCCGATCATCTCGCGGCCGACGCGGAGCGGCTCGACCGCGTGGCCCGCCGCTTCGAGCGCATCGGCAATCCCGCGAAGCTCGAGCCGATCGGACTCGGCGCGCTCGCCGACCGGGTCGGCGGCTACTTCCGGCCCCGGCTGCCCAAGCGCGCGAACCCCATCGAGCTGCGGCTCGAAGCCCCGGGCGTGGGACCGACCGTCGTCGGCGATCCAGTGCTCCTCGAATGGGCGCTGGAGTCGCTGGTGAAGAACGCGATCGACGCGCTGCAGGGACGTAGCGGCACGATTTTCCTGCGGGTCGGGGCCGAGGAAGGCATGGGCGAGATCAGAGTCATCGACGATGGGCCGGGCGTTCCCAAGGAGATCCGCCGCAGCCTCTTCGAGCCCGGGATCACGACCAAGGGCGGCGGTTGGGGGATCGGGCTCGCGCTCTCCCGCCGGGTCGTGGAAGACGCCCACCGCGGCGTGATGCTGCTCGAGCCCTCCGAGAAGGGAGCCTGTTTTCTGATGCGCATTCCGCTGGCCGATCCGGTCGGATGATCGATACCTCGGCGCCCGAGCTGCCGCTCGCCCTCAACCCGGCTCAGCGCGAGGCCGTGGAGCACGTCCACGGCCCGCTGCTGGTGCTCGCCGGCGCGGGCTCGGGGAAGACGCGCGTGCTCACCACCCGGATCGCGACCCTGATCGACCGGCATGGCGTGCCCACCGAGCGCATCTTCGCGGTCACCTTCACCAACAAGGCCGCCGGCGAGATGAAGCAACGGATCGGGCGGCTGCTCGGCCGGGATCCGTCCGGGCTTTGGATCGGAACCTTCCACTCGCTCTCCGCGCGGCTCCTCCGCCGCGAGGCCGAGCTGCTGGGCTTCACCCGCCAGTTCACCATCTACGATGAGGACGACCGGCTGAGCCTCATCAAGCGGCTGATGGACCAGCGGGGCCACTCCAGCAAGATGTTCCCGCCCCGCGCCGTGCAGTCGCTCATCTCGGCGGCCAAGAACCGCATGGTTCCGCCCTCGGATTTGGCGGCGGGATCGCCGTTCGATCGCCTCGCGGTGGTGGCGGCGGACGTGTACGGCGCCATGGGACCGGCCCTCAAGGCGGCGAACGCGATGGATTTCGACGACCTGATGCTGCATCCGCTCACGCTCTTCCGGGAGCATCCCGACCGGCTCCGGGCGTACCAGCAGCGGTTCAGCTTCATCCTGGTGGACGAGTTCCAGGATACCAACCGGGCCCAGTACGAGTTGATCCGGCTGCTCGGCGCGCACGGCAACGTGTGCGCCGTCGGCGACGACGATCAGTCGATCTACGGCTGGCGCGGCGCCGACGTCCGCAACATGCAGGATTTCCTCACCGATTTTCCGGGCGTGAGGCTGGTGCGGTTGGAGGAGAACTACCGCTCGACCCAGATCGTGCTCGACGCCGCGAACGGCGTGATCGCCGAGAACAGCGGCCGGATCGGGAAGACGCTCACCACTCGCCGGCGCGGCGGCGAGATGGTGACCCTGCTCGCGGCGGCCGACGAGCGCGACGAGGCCGAGTGGGTGGTGCGCGAGCTGGAGCGCCGGAGCGCGGCAGGCGAGTGGCGCTACACCGAGATGGCGGTCCTCTACCGCACCAATGCCCAGAGCCGCGCGCTGGAGGAGGCGTTTCGGCGCGCGGGTCTCCCGTACCGGCTGATCGGCGCCATCAGCTTCTACGAGCGGCGCGAGGTCAAGGACCTGCTCGCGTACCTGCGGCTGGTCGCCAATCCCTCCGACGACGAGGCGTTCCTCCGCGCGGTTGGAATTCCTCGCCGCGGACTCGGGGACACCAGCCTCTCGATCCTCGGGCAGATGACCATACAGTGGAGCAAGCCCCTGCTCGCGACTGCGCGGGCGGCGGACCGGATTCCCGACCTCCGACCCAACGTGCGGGAAGCGTTCCGGTCGTTCGCCGCATTCATCGATGGGCTGGTGGAGCGGGCGAGCCGCCTGGCGCCCGCGGAAGTGCTCGAGCAGGTGATCCGCGCGATCGACTACGAGGCGGTGCTGCACGCCGAAGGGCCCGAGGGCGCCGACCGGTGGGAGAACGTGCGCGAGCTGGTCGCCAGCGCCGCCGACTGGTCCGAGGAAGTCAGCGACGATCCCGACTCCGGCACGCCGCTGGAGCGGTTCCTGGCCGAAGCGGCCCTGCTCTCGTCCGCCGAGACGGTGATCGGGAACGAAGACGGGGTGACGCTCATGACCCTTCACACCGCGAAAGGCCTGGAGTGGCCGGTCGTGGTGCTCACCGGTCTGGAGCACGGTCTCTTTCCGCTGGCCCGGGCGGAGGAGCAGCCTGACGGCCTGGAGGAGGAGCGCCGCCTCTGCTACGTGGGCCTGACCCGCGCCAAGGACAAGTTGTACCTCACCTGGGCTCGCGCGCGCCGCCGCGGGGGCGAGCTGCGGCCGGGAATCCCCTCGCGCTTCCTCAAGGCGCTTCCTCCCGCCGTCGTGGAGGAGCGGAGGACGACCTCGCTCTGGGCGCCGGACTGATCGGCGGGGCAGCGGGGCAGCGGGGCAGCGGGGCAGTGGGGGCGCAGCGGCGGCACGCGTTGGAGCGGATCCGACCG
>CAYPAE010000025.1:0-3341 GCA_964408595.1 uncultured Gemmatimonadaceae bacterium
CGGGACCGAGGTTCGAGTGGCCCGAGGCAGGACCCACGCTGGTCTTCCTGGGCTGCTATCTGCTCGCCTACGCGCTCTTCGCCCGGACCTTCCCGATGGTCTCGCCGCGTCTCGCCGAGATCACCCTCGGCCGGGAGCGCGGACACGCCGTCATCGCGGCCGAGTTCGAGCACGACGAGAGCCCGGGGGACTACGTGCGGCCGGAGCTGATCGAGCGGAGGGAGAAGGAGAGGTGACGCGGGGGTGGGGTCGGGGCAGGGTGGGGTAGCGTCACCCTGAACGCAGTGAAGGGGACCATGCAGGAGATGATCCCCTTCGCTTTGCTCAGGGTGACCGGCTCGTTTCACTCGCCAGTCATTTGCTCCGCATCTCCGCGTTGATTCTCCGGATCATCGCCCGGAGGCTGTCGGAGGGCAGGGCGCCGGTGATCGCGAGCATTCGGTCGCCCACCTGCATCGCCATCGCCTGATCGGTAGCGGGCTCCGCGCCCGAGATGCTCACCGACAACGAGCCGTCGGACGAGGTGGTGGTGCGGCGGGAGAGAAGCTCCGAGACGTCCCTCGCCGGACCTTCGATCGTCTGGATCACCTGCCCCGACGCGAGCTGCTGGGCCACGACCATCAGTGGCCGCTTGCCCTGGTCGTTCGCCTGGACCTGCACCCGGAGCACCGGCAACCCGTCGATGTGCGGCAGGCTCTGTCCGGCCTCGCTCTGCGCGCCGTCCCACGACATCGTGCGCCAGGTGCCCGCGAACTGCTCGCCCGTGGCGGGCCGGCGGTCATCGAGCGGCGCCAGCTCGAGCGCCGGGGCCGGATCGAGCACCGCCAGCTTGGCGGCGCGGATCGAGTCATCGCGGACCGCGCGGACCGCGCGCTCACGGCGCGCCTCTGACCGGACCGGCATCGGGGCCGGCGCGGGGGCCGGCGGCTTCGACTCGACCGAAGCGGTACGGATCGGAGTGGCCGGAGCCTCGACGACGAGCGGCAGGGTACGCGTCGCGACGGTGGTGGCCCGTCCCGGCCCGACCATCGTGCTCGCGGTCCAGCCGAGGCCGAGCGCCGCCACCAGGCTCGCCGCCCAGGCCGCGGCGCGGAGGCGGCGACGGCGAGAGGTCACGCGTTGGGCCGCCAGGCCGCGGAGCGTTTCGAACGTGGGAGGGAAGCGGCGGGGCGGCGCGAGCTTCGCGAGGAGCGCGGTGGTCCGGTCCCGCAAGGCGGCGATTCCGTCGCGAGTCGCACGGCACGACGAGCACCCGGCCAGGTGGCTCTCGATCTCGACGCACTGAGATCGGCTCAGCCCCTGGTCCAGGTAGGCGTGCAGCTCGGCTTCAGGAATGTGCCGCATTGTCTCTCGTCTGTTTCTGCTGCCGATCGTGGGCGTCTACCAGCCGGCGCCGCGCGCGTGCCAACGTCGTGCCAACGGCTCCCACGGCGAGCCCCGTATGTGCCGCGATCTCGGGGTAGCTCAACCCCGCATCCCAGAGCAGAAGGATCTCGCGGTCTCTCGGCGTCAGCGTGTTCAGCGCCTCCTGCACCGAGGCCATCTGCTCGTCGTGCTCGACCGTGTCGTCGGCCGCCGGCGACATCGTCGGCTGCGCGATCGGATCGCCCTTGAGGAGCGTCAGATGCCGCTTGCGCCGCACCGCGGCACGGGCCTCGTCACGAGCCAGATTGGCCGCTACCGCGAAAACCCACGCCCGTGGCTTGTCCGGCCGGTGCGCGAGCGCGCGGACGAACACCTCCTGCGCCAGGTCTTCCGCCCGCTCGGCGTCCCACACCTTGCGGTAGAGGAACCGCACCACGGCGGTATAGGTGCTCAGGTACAGTTTCTCCAGCTCGTCGCTCACGACACCTCGGTGGGGAGTCGGGTCGCCCATGAGGACGGGCAACTTACGTCGGCTTGCACAGTTGGGGCCACGTCAATCGGCGGATGGACGTCGCCGTCTGCGACGCGGCCCGAATACGCATCCCGGATGCAGTCCCCGGTTCTTCGGGGGCCATTCGGTACAGAGGTCGGGTTTGGCGGGTCTGCCGTCGGCCCGAAGGCGGCCGTGGAGCGAGCAGGCGACCCCATCCTCTTCCAGATATCCGCAGGTGGAGATCATCTCGGCCTCCAGGGAGAAGTCCCCGGCCCGCTCCACTTTACAGAGATATGGCGACCTTCTGGAGCGCACCAGGGCCTCCAGCCGCCGCTCCCCCTTGTTGCACATGATCTCGACCTGCAGATCCCGGCAGCATGCCGCGGCGCGCTTGTTATCCGCCGTCCGGCAGGGCGCACCGGCGCAAGGGTTCACCGAGTCCAGGACCGGCAGCGCATGGGCGGGGGCGGGCGCGGGGGCCAACGATCTCGTCACCATCCGCTTGGCGTCCACCACCCGGAATCGCTGACCGCCGAGTCGGCGCGGCTGCTCGGCGCGTCGCGGCCGGCGGGGAGCGACGCCGCGGTATCCATACAGCTGGCATCGCGACGTCGCTCCATCCTCGCGCAGGTACCTGCAGGGCACGTGGAGTGTCGCGTCCACGTAGAGGTCGCCATTTCCGGACCACGGCTCACTGAAGGTGATCTGCTCGGTGTGGCCGAGGAGCCAGGTGGCCTCGTGGTCGAGCGAGACGTCGCCTTCTTCCAGCGAGCCGACCCTGAGCGTCACTCGTAATGCGCGGCACTGCGGGCCCAGCTTCCGGCATGGCGGCGCGGAATGGGCTGGTTGCTTCGGCTGAGTGGTGTTGCTCGCAGTCATTGGGCTCAATAGTAATCATCCGGAGCTTCGGGACGGGGCATAGTCATCCCCTCTTCCCTTCGCGCAGTGGATCTATATCTTTGTGAACGACTTCACAAAGTCGAGTTTCCACCGGTTCTCGGACAATTCATAGCTTCGGAGGCAGATCGGCGATGCGTGTGACTTCCATGCTGGCGGGGCTGGCTTTCGTTCTGGCGGCCTGCGGCGGCGGTGAGCAGAAGGCTGAGGATCAGCAGACGACGGCGACTCCCGATCAGGCGGCTCCGGTCGCGGGTGACGCCGCTCCCACGGCGGGCGGTACGACGCATGACGTCAACATGGTCCTCGAAGGGAGCAGCTACAAGTACGTCCCCGACCAGCTGACCATCAAGTCGGGCGACGTGGTCCGGTTCCACAACGTGAGCGGCGGACCGCACAACGTCTCCTTCTGGGCGGACAGCGTTCCCGGCGGCGCGGCCGACGCGCTCAAGGCCGGCATGCCGGACCAGATGGCTCCGCTGGAGGGCTCGCTCCTCACCGAGCCGAACGCGATCTACGCGGTGAACTTCGCCAACGCCCCGGCCGGCGACTACAAGTTCTACTGCCTGCCGCACCTGGCGCTGGG
>CAYPAE010000025.1:3441-11588 GCA_964408595.1 uncultured Gemmatimonadaceae bacterium
ATCGCCCCGACCAGCAGCCCCGCGAGTGCGTCCACGCCGTAATGCATCTGACAATAGACCACGGCGACCGTGAGCAGCACGGTAGGGAGCGCCAGCGCCCAGGCGAGTCCCTTCGAGCCCCTGGCGGCCGAGAGCGCCGCAGCGACCGTCGCCGCGACGTGCGAGCTGGGGAACGCCGCACCGTAGGAGCTGCCGGTGGCGAGGGTGTCGTACACCATGCGGGCGAAGACGTTGTCGGTGAACCACGCATCGGGCCGGGGGAACACGTAGTAGGGCCCGGCGACGGGGAAGAAGATGAACCCCAGGTAGCAGACCACGAAGGTCGTCATCACGACGAGAACGAAATGCCGCAGGGCGGATAGGTCCCGCCGCCACACCAGATAGAACGCCGGCGCCACCACGATGAGGTAGTACGACAGATAGGCGGCGTGCATTACCGCCGACCAGAACCGGCTCGGCATGCTGCGCCACCATTCGGCGCTGAGCTGGGCGCCGAAGATGGCCAGCTCCCACCGCTGGACGGTGGCGTCGTGGACGTAAATGGCGCCCGGACCGTTCAGCACGTCCAGCTCGCCGTAGAGTCCCACGAGCAGGAGCAGGGGGTAGAGCTCGCGGATCGTGCGTCCGACCGGGCCGAGCCCGGGCCGGGTCACCAGGTAGAGCAGCACGCCGAAGAGCGCATGGGCCGCGAGAAGCCACCAGCATCCCGGTTGTCCCGGCGCCCGGGCCAGCGCGACCAGCGAGACCACGAGCAGATATCCGGCGAGCAGCAGGTCCACCGGCCGGAGCGGCGTGCGCCTCGCCGTCGCGGCCCTCTCGGTGGCGGTTTCCGCCGTTACAGCCATCCTGCGTTCCGGTACCACCGGTAGGTGTCGGCGAGCCCCGACTTCAGGTCATGGGCCGCCCGCCATCCCGAGTCTCGGGTGAGCGGACCGGGATCACCGGTCCAGGCGTCCTGGAAGAACTCGTTGGCCTTGTCCCTGGTGAGGATCGTTGTCTGGCCGGCGATCCTCGCGGAGGCCTCAGTCACCGCGAGCAGCGCCCGCCCGACCGGCGCCGGGATCGGGACGACAGAGAGCCGCCGGCCCATCGCGCTCCCGACGGCGCGCACGAACTCGGCGCTGGTCGCGACTTCCGGATGGCAGGCGTAGTAGATCTTCCCGACCGTGGCGGCCGCCGTGCCCGCCGCGACCAGAGCGTTCGCCAGATCGGCGCCATGCACCGCCGAGAGCTGCTGGCTGCCGTCACCGAACACCGGAGCGACGCCCAGTCGTGCCATCCGGAAGACCTTGAGCACTTCGCGATCGCGCGGACCGTACACCGTCGGCGGGCGCACGATGACCCAGGGAAGGGTACTGGCGGTGACCGCCGCTTCGGCCGCGAGCTTGCTGCGTCCATACGCCGTCACCGGACGCGCCGGCTCCGTGCCGGTGAGCGGCTTCCCCGGTTCGGCCGGGCCGCCGGCGGCCATCGAGGACACGAGAACGAAGCGCGACGCGCCCGCTCCCGACGCGGCCACGACCAGGCTCTCGGTCCCGTCGCGGTTGCAGCGCATGAACTCGCTCTCGCTCCGGGCTGCGACCAGACCCGCGACGTGGAAGACCACCTCCTGCCCCTCGACGGCGCGGGCAAGGGAGCCCGGATCGTCCAGGTCGCCCGCCACGACGCGCACGCCGAGCGGCGCGAGCGCCGCCGCCTTCTTCGGAGAGCGGACCAACGCCGTCACCTCGTCGCCCCGCCGGCGCAGCGCCTCGGCGAGATGACTGCCGACGAAGCCGGTGGCTCCCGTGACCAGCGCCTTCATATCGCCCGGTCGTAGAGCCTGTAGGTCTTGTAGACCCGGAAGGTCATCTTCTCGAGCCCGGCGTTCATGGCCGCGTTGTCCTCCAGTATCCACCCCGCCTCCCCCCAGTAAAACCCCAGCTTTTCCGCGCGGGTCCAGATCCAGTGGTACAGCATGGCGTCCACCGCTTTCCCCCGGTACTCCGGCAGGACGCCGAGGAGCAGGATTCTGGCGCGCCGGATCTTCCGCATCTTGAGCGCCCACAGCAGGCGGGGCAACACCGGGAGCAGGCGCCCCGAGCGGTTCCTCCGGAAGACCACGTTGAGGTCCGGCAGGGCGATGCCGAATCCAATCACCTGACCGTCCTTCTCGGCCACGGGGACGAAGTCCGGGATCACGACCGGCCGGAATTGCTCGGCGAGATGATCGATCTCGCGCTCCGTCATGGGGACGAATCCCCAGTTCTTCTCCCAGGCCGCGTTGTAGATCTCCTTGATGCGTTCGACCTCTTCATCGAAATGCTCGAGATCGAGCGGCCGGATCGTGATCCCGAGGCGCTGCCGGATCAGCTCGGTGCCGCGGGTGAGTCGCTCGGGTACCGGGACGTAGAAGTCCTCGCGGCCGCCCTGGTACACCCAGAGATCCTTGGCCTTGGCGAACCCCCTGCGCTCCACCAGATCCACGTAGTATCGCGGATTGTGCGGCATCATGAGCGCGGGAGGGAACTCGAATCCGTCCACCAGGAGCCCGCACTCGTCGTTCACCGAGAACGAGGCGGGACCGCGGAGCACGTCGTGGCCCTTCCCGCGGCACCACTCGGCCGCCGCGTCGAAGAGGGCGTCGGCGACCGCCTGGTCGTCGATGCACTCGAAGAACCCGAAGAAGCCCACCCGGTCGCCGTGAATCTGGTTGTGGAGGCGATTGCTGATGGCCGCGATGCGGCCCACCACGACGCCGTCCCGCTCGGCCAGGAAGTACTCGGCCTCGGCGTGCTCGAAGAAGGGGTTCTTCAAGCGGGAGAGGAGAGCCGCCACGTCCCGACGCAACGGCGGGACCCAGATCGGGTCCCGCGCGTGGAGTCGGTAGGGCAGGTCGATGAAGCGCTTGAGGTCCCGTCGGTCCCTCGCCGCGCGGACGCGCAGCGGTGGGGTCAGATGACCCCCAGATCCCGGCCGATACGGGCGAACTGCTCCAGGGCGAAGTCGATCTGATCGAAGGTGTGCGTCGCCATGAGGCTGGTGCGCAGCCGGCACTGGGACGCGGGCACCGCCGGTGGGGCCACCGGGTTGGTGAAGACCCCGGCATCGAACAGCCGTCGCCACATGAGGAACGTCTTCTCCAGCGGCCCGATCAGCACCGGCACGATCGGGGTCTTGGTCGGCCCGATGTCGAACCCGAGCCCGCGGAAGCCGTCCTGGAGCCGGCGGGTGTTGGCCCATAACCGGTCGCGGCGCTCCGGCTCGTCCTGGAGCACCTGAAGCGCGGCGAGCACGCCGGCCGTGTTGGCCGGGGGCAGCGAGGCCGTGAAGATGAGCGGCCGGCTGTGATGCTTCAGGTAGTGGATGACATTCTCCGACGCCGTTACGAACCCGCCGATAGACGCCAGCGACTTCGAGAAGGTGCCGGCGATGATCTCCACTTCGTCCGTGAGGCCGAAGTGGGCCGCCGTCCCGTCCCCGTTGGGCCCCAGCACGCCGAGGGCATGCGCGTCGTCCAGGGCCAGGGCGGAACCGTACTTACGGGCCACCCGCACCAGGCCGGGGACATCGGCGACGTTCCCTTCCATGGAGTAGACGCCGTCCACCACGATCATCGAGCCGCGGCCGAAGCCGTTCCGCTCCATCCGCCGCTCGAGGTTGGCCAGGTCGCCGTGATTGAAGCGCTCGGTCTCCGCATAGGAGAGCTTGGCGCCGTCCACGATCGAAGCGTGATCCAGCTTGTCGAGGTAGACCGTCTCACCCCGGCCGACCAGGCCCGAGATCAATCCCAGGTTGGCCGAGTAGCCGGTGGAGAAGACGAGGCAGGCTTCCTTGCCCAGGAACTCGGCGAGCGAGGCCTCGAGCTGCTCGTGCAGATCGAGCGTTCCGTTCAGGAACCGACTGCCGGTGCAGCCGGAACCGTAGCGGTGCAGGGCGCGGGACGCGGCCTCGAGAACCTTCGGGTGATGGGTGAGGCCCAGGTAATTGTTGGACCCCAGCATGATCTTCTTGTGCCCGTCAATGACGACGACGGTGTCTTCCGACTCCGAGATCGGTTTGAAGTAGGGATAGAGGCCGGCCGCCTGGATCTCACGGGCCTTGGTGAACTGCCGGCACTTCTCGAAGAGCACGACCTGTTGAAGCTCTTGGGTATCCACGGTTCCTCGGAGCAGATAGGAGGTAATGATTGCCCCCGCATCGCTTTGCGGCTGAAGGATTTAAAGTAGTGATCCGGCTCGGGTGACACAAGTTGCACGGCCGGTCGCCGGACTTCGGAAACGAACCTGCCGCCTTGCCGCAATCCTCGCGCCGCAACGGTGCAAACCCTGTCTCGACCTTCCGTTACGAGGCAAAACGGTTGCGGAGGTTCAGCTTGAGTCATCTGTCCCCTCGGCGCTGCCTCGGACCGTATGGGCCGAGTGTCCTCCGGCGGCTGTCCACTGACCGGATCCTCTGTCCCTTCCGACGGATCTCGGGCGCGGGTTTGGCGCGGGGCCGGCAGGCGATTTCTTGGTGAGGCGACCGCCGTGGGACTTGCTTGACTTGGGTGGAACAGGGGCAGACCTTTCTTCCATGCCGCGTGCCGACGAACCCTCCCGCCGTTTCTTCCTCCGGACCGCTCTGCTGGCCGCCTCCGGGATGCTCGGGTCCGGTTCACTCCTCGAGGGTGAGCGGCTGCTCGCCGCCTATGGCGCCGATCCGAACGATCCGGAGGTGCCCAACGAAGAAGTCGCCCGGATCCTGAAGGAGATCTCCGGCGGGAAGCCCATCCGGCGCGGACACCTCTCCCTCGACATGCCCCTCGCGGCCGAAGACGGCCGGGTCGTTCCGGTGATCATCGAGAGCGATCTCCCGATGACCGCCGAGCGGTACGTCAAGGCGGTCCATCTCATCGTGGATCACAACCCCGACGCCCACCTCGCCGCGTTCCGGCTCACGCCGGCGATCGGCTCGGTGTCCATCTCCACCCGAATCAAGATGAAGCGCACGACCTGGGTGCGGGCGATCGCCGAGACCAACACCGGCGAGATATGGGCCGCGTATGCCCGAGTGCAGGTGATGCTCAACGGGTGCGGCTGATGAACCCGTCGATCGGCGAGGCCCGCATTCGAGTCCCGGACCGGGTGGTCCGGGGCGACCTGATCGTGGTGAACGCGATCATATCGCACCCGATGGACACCGGCTTCTTCCGAAACGCCGCCGGCCAGCCGATTCCTGCCTACTTCATCAAGGACGTCGTCGTCACGTACGGTGACCAGGAGATCGCCCGGTTCACCTGGACTTCCGGCATCAGCCGGGACCCCATCATCAGTTTCACGCTCAAGGCCGACCGCGAAGCGCCCATCAGCATGGTCTGGACCGACAACCAGGGCGCCGTGTTCAAGCAGTCGGCCGACATCAAGTTCGCTTCCGCCTGATCCGCACCTCGCTCGCGCTGGTCGCACCTCTCTTCGCGCTGGGATCCGTCGATTCCGGCGGGACGCTTCCGGTGCGCGAGCTCGCGCCCGATGTGTACGCGGTCCTCGGGGACACGGGCCGCGGCGTGGAGGGGCGGGCCAACGCCGGATTCGTCGTGACGACGGACGGGGTGGTGGTGATAGACGCGCTGGCGAGTCCGCGCCAGGGCGAACAGCTCCTCCGGACCATCCGCCGGGTCACCGACCACCCGATCACATGGCTGGTGCTCACCCACCATCATCCCGACCACCACTTCGGGGCGGTGGTGCTGCGGAAGGCCGGCGCGCGGGTGATCGCGCATCCGGACAAGCGGGTGCTCGCCTCCGAAGGGGGAGAGGACGCATTGACCGCGGATTGGGTGCGGGTGGTCGGCCTCGACGCGATGCGCGGATTCGAGTTCGCCGACACCCCGGACCGGCCGGTGACGGCGTCGGACACGTTGCGGCTCGGGGGAAAGACCATCGTCATCACCCACCCAGGTCCCGGCCACTCGCCGGGCGATCTGCTGGTCTGGCTCCCCGGGGAGCGCGTTCTCTTCGCCGGTGACGTCCTGGTGGAGGACGGGGTGAGCATGGTGGTGGACGGGAACTCGAGCGAGCTGCTTCGCGTCCTGGACTCGGTGAACGGAATGGACGCCCGGGTGGTCGTGCCGGGCCATGGCGCGATCCCGGCGCGTGCCGCCGACCTGGTCCGCCGGACCCGGAACTACCTGACCGGATTGCAGGCCGAGATGCGAGCCGCGGTGGAGAAGGGCGTGCCGATGCGCCGCGCGATGGCTTCGCTGCCGCCGGCCGACGAGACTCGTCCGGTATCACTGAATTCGCGGCGGCGGCGAAACGCGGTGCGGGTCTACGTGGAAGAGGAGCGGAAGTACATGGGGCTGGAGTCGCCGCCCGCGCCACAGGCACCGGTTGCCCCGGTCGCCGCCGCCGCGCTCCCCGGCGTCGTCTCCACCGACGAGCTCGCGGCGTGGCAGGCCCGGGGCGCGGTGATCCTGGTGGACGTCCGGACCGACGTCTTCACCTATCTCCGGGGCCACCTGCCCGGCGCCGTGTACCTCAATACCGAGACGCTGCGCGCTAGCCGAGGGGGCATCCCGACCCAGTTGCTGGACGGCCCCGCGTACGCGGGGCTGTTCGCCAGGATCGGCCTGCCGTTCGACCGGCCGGTGGTCGTCTACAGCGCGGGCGAGACCCACAACATCGACGCGACTTTTCTCGCCTGGCTCCTGGCCGGGTTCGGCCACCGGCAGGTCTACGTGCTCGACGGCGGCTTCTTCAAGTGGCAGCTGGAGCATCGTCCGGTGGTCCCGCGGTACCCTCGGTTGGCGGAAACCGCGTTTCCCACCGGGCCGTTCCAGCCGGAACAGGCCTCGCTGGAAGAGGTCCAGCGGGCGCTCCGCACCCGCGACGCGATTCTGGTGGATGCCCGTCCCCCCGACCAGTACGCGGGCGAAGCGGGCGCGCAGATGCGGCGCGGCCATATCCCCGGCGCGATCAGCCACTACTGGCAGAACGATCTGGCTCGGGAAGGCTTCGGCTTGGTGTGGAAGCGGCCGGCGGAGCTGCGGGCGGGGTACCAAGCGCAGGGTATCACGCCCGACAAGGACATCATCGCCTACTGCAACAGCGCCACCGAGGCGAGCCACGTGCACTTCACCCTGCGTTACCTGCTGGGCTACCCGCGGGTGCGGGTGTATGTGGGATCGTGGACGGAGTGGGCGGAGCGGGAGGAATTGCCGGTGGAGGTGGGCGGGCAGGCGGGCCCGCGGGCGGGCGGGCAGTGAGTTTACCGGCCACCTGCCCGCCTGCCCGCGCGCCCGCCTTACCGCATCGCGATCCCCGAGCGCAGCTGACCCGGCCGCCACACCTTCCCCCCGACCATGACCAGCTGGACGTACTCCAGGTTGCCGATGTCCTGGAGGGGGTTCTTCGCCAGCAGCACGAGGTCGGCGTAGCGGCCCTTCTGGATCGTCCCGATCTGCCGCCCGGGTTGGCCGCCGATGGCGCGCGCCGCGTCGCGGGTTGCGGCGAGCAGCGCCGCGGTGGGCGAGAGGCCGATGGAGTCGACCAGTAGACGAAGCTCTCCGAACAGCGTCGCGCGGTCGCTGGCCGGACCGTAGGCGACGTGGTCGCTCCCCGCGCTGATGCGAACCCCGCGCTTCACCGCCTGCCGGGTCACCTCCATCCCGAAGCGCGACGCCGACCGCACGTACTCTTCCTGGACCGAGGGTATGTGGCGGAGCTTGGCATCGTACGAGGCCACGCTGTGGCGCACCGCGTCCAGGGTGGGCTCGAAGATGGTCCCCCTCCGCGCCATGGAGTCCAGCGCCGCGAGGACCCGCGGATCGTGCGCCGCGCCGACGGTGGCCACCGCGGCGGTAGCCGCCTGAAGGTCACCGTCGCGCACCAGCGTGTCGCGGTCCTCCACGGTGAACAGCTCGCCCGCCAGTCCGGCGGCATGCACCACTCCGTTGTGACCCGCCATCACCTGCTCCAGCACGCTCGCGGGCTGGACCCACGCGTGGCCCCAGACCGGCATCCCGGCCCGGTGGGCCGCATCGGTGAGCCGCCGGACCGAGCCGGAATCCAGCTGCGCGTAGAGCTTGAGCCCCATCGCGCCCGCCGCCCGCGCGTCGGCCACCAGCGCATCCGCGTCGCCCTCGGGGTCGAACTGGATCGGCTTCCACCCGAGCTGCTGCATCGCGA
>CAYPAE010000026.1:0-11523 GCA_964408595.1 uncultured Gemmatimonadaceae bacterium
GTCAGCGCGATTCCGGTGTCGACGGCGCGGTGGCGACCGGAGGGCATGTCACCCCTGGTGCGGAGCCGGAGTCCCGATGCCCGCGAGTCCACCGCACGCCGAGCCCAGTTAGAAGAACCGCCGAACCAGATAGAGCACCAGGCTGACCACCACCGACACCAGCAGCATCGACACGATCGGCACGTAGATCCGCACCGTTTCCCGCTCGATCCGGATGTCCCCCGGCAGCCTGCCGAACCACGCCATGCTGCCGGACCAGAAGAGCAGCCCGATGAGAATGAGACCGACGCCGAGCGCGATGAGCATCGGCCCTGGCGACATGGGATTCATTCGACCAGCCCCTGCCGTACCGCGTGGATGAAGTCGGTGTAGGCCGGCGCTCGCCCGCTCTCGCGGACCGCGGCCGCGATCTGTGCCCTATGGTAGGCGCCGTGCATCGCGACGTGCGTCAGGATGTCCCCGACGGTGCTGGTCCAATACTCGCCCAGGCTGTTCCGGTAGCCGACGCCCTCCTCGAGGTCCGCGGGAGTGAGTGCCTCGAGGTAACCGCGGCCAGCTCTGCGCCAAGCGCTCGATCCCCGCGGCGCACCCGTCGAGGTCCAGGTCGGGCCAGACCGCCATCGCGGGTGGCTCCTGCCTGAGCCGCGCCAGCCAGAGCGCGCCCGACCCGACGATGTGCCCCATCCACCCCATCGCCTTCGCCGGAACGTCGCCCTGGCGAAGTGATCCCAGGGTCTCGGCGTTGGCCCAGGCGTCGTAGCGCAGCAGCTTGGCGTAATAGTCGGGCTCAGGGAGCATCGGTGTAGGCCAGCGCGACGATCCGCCAGCGGCCGTCGTGCTGCATCAGGGTGAAGGCGTCGATCCCGCGCCAGGCGGCGAAGAGCACCGGCGCCACCGCTCGCATCATGCGCGACATGTCGCTCACCTCCGCTCCGGTCCTCTCTGCGCGGCCGTCCGTTCGTGGGCGAGGGCCGCGCGGAAATTCCGTCGCATCCCATGGAGCCCGGCGCGCTCGAGTGGCGTGTCTCCGAAACGCCGGGTGAACTCCTCCTCGTCCATCTGCTCGAACAGCTGGGGCCCCGCGCCGGCGAGCGCGTCGCGGGAGCGGAACGCCTCCGTCGAGCTTGTCTCTGCGAAACGCAGGTTCCAGGGACAGACCTCGTTGCAGATGTCGCAGCCGAAGACCCACCCGTCCAGCCGCTCCGCGAGCGGCTCGGGGATGGGTCCCTTCTGCTCAATCGTGAGATAGGAGATACAGCGGGTCGCGTCGAGGAGACGCGGCTCGACGAGGGCATCGGTGGGGCAGGCGTCCAGGCACTGGGTGCAGCTGCCGCAGTGGTCGGTCGTGATCGAGCTGTCGTGGTCGAGCAGGAGGTCGGTGAAAATGGTGCCGATGAAGAAGAAGGAGCCCGCACCGGGCCGGATCAGCATCGTGTTCTTGCCGATCCAGCCGAGCCCGGCCTCGAGCGCGAGCGCCCGCTCCGGCACCGGCCCCGAATCGACGAAAGTGTGGGCGATCTTCGCGCCGTTGCTCCGGAGGAAATCGGCGAGCGGCTCCAGCCGGTCGCGGGTAACCCTATGGTAGTCATCGCCTCGGGCGTAGCGGGCGACCCGGGGAGCGGGGCCCGGGTCGGAGTCGCCATTGTAGTAGTTGTGCAGAACTACTACTACTGACTTCGCCTGGGGAATGATGAGCCGTGGATCTTTCCGCTTGCGCGCCTGGCGGTGCAGATAGCGCATGGCACCCGCGTACCCGCTCGCGAGCCACTGGTCGAGTCGCTCGCCATCGGGAATCGGGCTCGGGTCGGTGATGCCGCACGCGAGGAAGCCGAGCTCGTCGGCTCGGCGCTTCACCGCCGCCGCGAGGGTCACCGGGGCGACGCGGGCACCTCTTCCGGCGGGCATTCCGCGGTGAGCCGCATGGGCGGGGAGCGCATCTCCTCGGTAATGATGCGCGCGCCTCGTCCGTAGGTGAAGTACGACCAGGCCCACTGGATGAGCACCAGCAGCCGGTTGCGGAAGCCGATGAGGAAGAAGATGTGGACGAAGATCCAGGTCAGCCACGCGATGAAGCCGCTGAAGTGGAGCTTCCAGATGTCCGCCACCGCGCGACCACGGCCGACGACGGCGAGCTGCCCCTTGTCCCAGTAGCGGAACGAGCGGCGCGGCCGGCCGGCGATGTCGCCCGCGATGGTGCGGGCGGTGTACTGCCCCATCTGGATGGCGACCGGGCAGATCCCCGGCAGGGTGCCGCCCTCCTGCAGGGCGAAAGCGGCCGCGTCGCCGAGCACGAACACCTCGGGGTGACCCGGGATCGTGCAGTCGGGCTCCACGATCGCGCGCCCCATTTTGTCGAGGGGCGCATCGAGCGACTTGAGGAGCGGGCTGGCAGTGTTGCCGGCGGCCCAGATGACCGTCTGCGCGGGAATAGTCCATCCCGCGGCGCGCACCCAGCCGGGCTGGATGTCGGTCACCATCGTCTCGGTCCGCACCTCCACACCGAGACGGCGGAGGTCGAGTTTCGCCCTGTCGCTCAGCTCGGGCGGGTACGAGGGCAGCAGTCGCGGTCCCCCCTCGAGCAGCATCACGGTGGCCTCGCCCGGGTCGATGCGCCGGAAGTCCCGCCGGAGCGCGTAGCGCCGGATCTCGGCGACGGCGCCCGCCGTCTCGACTCCGGTGGGACCCCCACCCACCACCACGAAGGTGAGATAGGCGTGGCGCCGCACGGGGTCGCGCTCCCGCTCCGCCAGCTCGAACGCCAGGAGGACCCGCCGGCGGATCTCGAGCGCATCCTCGAGGCTCTTGAGGCCCGGCGCCAACGGCTCCCACTCGTCGCGCCCGAAGTACGAGTGGTGAGCCCCCGTCCCCACGATCAGGTAGTCGTAGTTGAGGCAGCCCCCGTCGCTGAACTGAACCTTCCGCTCGCTCACGTCCACATCGGTGGCCTCGGCCAGCAGCACTTCCGTGTTCTTCTGCCGGCGGAGCACCGAACGGATCGGCGAGGCGATATCGCTCGGGTTGAGGGCGGCCGTCGCGACCTGGTAGAGCATCGGCTGGAAGAGGTGATGATTGCGGCGGTCCACCACCGTCACGCAGACCGGCGCGTGGGCCAGCCCCTTGGCGGCGTAGAGTCCGGCGAAACCGCCGCCGATGATCACGACGTGGGGTAATCGAGGGTCGGTCACAGGCCCATCGTCTCCCTCCGCCACCGGGCGAAGCGCACGACATCGTCGGCCGGCGGGACGGCGTGCTCGTCAGCGTAGGCGGTGTACATCCGCCAGCGCAGATATACCGGGTCGGGCAACGGCAAGAACGGCGGCTGGAGGTACCACCCGCGCCGCCGGAACGCCCACGCCGTGCGCACGAGATCGACCGCCAGCCTCGGCCGGAGCGCGGCGCGAGCCGCCAGGTGGAGCGTGAGGGTGAGCCAGGAGGTGGGCATGGTCGAATTATAGGCGGGCAGGCGGACACGCGGGCAGACGGGCAGCCCCAGCACCGACGATCCTCCTGACCGCCTGACCGCCTGCCCGCGCGCCCGCCTTCCCGCCTGCCCCCCTATATTCTCCCCCATGTCCGCCGCCACGGCGCCCGCGCCTCCTCGGGACTATCGGGCGGAGTTTCCGATCTTCCGGCGCTCCGTGTATCTCAACACCTGCTCGCTCGGGGCGCTGTCCACCCGGTCGCGGGCCCGGGTGAACGAGTTCCTGGACCTGTGGGAGCAGCGGGGTGCCGCGGCGTGGTACGACGTGTGGTGGGAGGCGCTCGCCTCGCTGCGCGAGCGCTACGGGCGGGTGATCGGCGCTCCGCCGGGAACCATCGCCCTCCATCCGAGCATCTCGACCGCGCTCACCGCGGTGGCGGAGTCGCTCGATTACCGGCTTCGGCGGCGGGTGGTGGTGACGAGCCTGGAGTTCCCCACCGTTCCGTATCAGTGGCTGGCGAAGGCCGGCCAGGTCGAGGTCGTCGTAGTCGAGAGCTCCGACGGCGTCGGCGTGCCGCTCGAGGCGATCGAGCGCGCGGTAGACGGGAAGACCGCGCTGGTCGCGACCAGCCACGTCTTCTTTACCAGCGGCGCGATCCAGGACATCCGGGCGGTCGCGGAGATCGCCCACCGCCGCGGGGCGCTGCTCCTGGTGGACGGCTACCAGGCCGCGGGGCAGCTCCCGGTGGACGTCGTCGCGTCGGACGTGGACTTCTACTGCGCCGGCGGGCTCAAGTGGCTCCTCGGCGGCACCGGTGTGGCGTTCCTCTACGCCAGGGCCGACCTGCTCGGCACGCTCGCTCCGCGGGCGACCGGCTGGTTCGCGCACCGGGAGCAGTTCCGGTTCGATCCCCGGTCGCTCTCGCTCCACGCCGACGCCCGCCGGCTCGAGGCCGGCACCCCGCCGCTCCTGGCGGTCTACGCCCAGCTCGGCGGTCTCGACGTCGTGGAGGCGCTGGGCCCGGCCGAGATCCGTCGTCGCACGATGCCGCTGGTCGAGGATCTCATCGATCAGGCGCAGTGGGCCGGGCTCAAGACGAAGATCGCCGCGCGGGAGGACGAGCGCTCGGCGATCGTCATGCTGGCGAGCGACGATCCGGCGGGCGACGTCCGCCGCCTGGCGGATGCCTCGATCATCGCCGACGCGCGGCCGGGGCACGTCCGTCTCTCCCCCTACTTCTACAACGTGGCCGACGACCACCGCGCCGCCATCGAGCGTCTGACCCGTGACTGACTCTCCCTACCGTCACATCGACGACAAGAAGCTCCCGACCGAAGACGAACAACTGCTGGAGAGCCCACCTCCCCAGCCGCCCGAGCAGCTCTTCCTCAAGTCGGATTCGTGGCGGGTGCTCCGGATCATGGGTGAGTTCGTCTGGGGCTTCGACAACCTGGCCGACGTGAACGACGGAGTGACCATCTTCGGCTCCGCGCGCACCCAACCCAACGATCCCCACTACCAACAGGCGGTCGAGACCGCGCGCCTTCTAGCCCGGGCCGGGATCCCGGTCATCACCGGAGGTGGTCCGGGGATCATGGAGGCGGCGAACCGCGGCGCCATGGAGGGCGGCGGCATGTCGGTCGGGTGCAACATCGAGCTGCCGTTCGAGCAGGGGTCGAACGCGTACCTGACGCGCAGCCTCAACTTCAAGTTCTTCTTCGTCCGGAAGACGATGTTCGTGAAGTACGCCACGGCCTTCATCGTCTTTCCGGGGGGCTACGGCACGCTCGACGAGCTGTTCGAGGCACTGACCCTGATCCAGACCGGGAAGGTCAAGCATTTCCCCGTCATTCTCTTCGGCCGCGAGTACTGGTCGGGGATGGTCGACTGGCTCACCCGAACCGTGGCCGACGAGCGCAAGATCAACCCATCCGACCTCAACCTCTTCAAGGTGACCGACGATCCGGCCGAGGCGGTCGCGATCGTGATCGAGGCCCGCGCCGAAAAGCCGGACGGCCCCGCCGCCCGCTTCCTAGGATGAGCGCATGACCCGCCCCTCCGAACCCTATCTCCGCGGCCAGCGCATCGACCCCCGCGCGATCACCGGCCAGGAGACCGTCGCCGACCTGGTGGAGAACGCGTTCCTCGCCTACAACGCCGGCCGACTCCGAGAGGGCTGCCAGCTCTTTACCCAGCGGATGCTCGATCCCGAGGTGACCGTCGGCATGACGCTGACCGGGGCGATGACGCCGGCCGGCCTGGGCATGAGCTGCCTCATCCCGCTCATGGAGGCGGGCTTCGTGGACTGGGTCATCTCGACCGGCGCCAACCTGTACCACGACGCCCATTTCGCGCTCGGACTCGCGATGCACCGCGGCACCCCGAACGCCGACGATGTCGAGCTGCGCGACAAGGGCGTGGTCCGGATCTACGACGTTTTCTTCGACTACCACGTGCTGCTCTCCACCGACCAGTTCGTGCGGGAAGTCTCCGCCCGGGAGGAATTCCAGCGGCCGATGAGCAGCGCGGAGTACCACTATCTGCTCGGCGGGTACGTCCGCGAGCGGGAGAGTGCGCTCGGCCTGACCCGGCGCTCGGTGCTGGCGGCGGCGCACGCGCTCGAGGTGCCGCTCTACACCAGCTCGCCGGGGGACAGCTCGATCGGGATGAACGTCGCCGAGCAGGCCCTGGCGGGCAGCAAGCTCCGATTCGACGTGAGCGCCGACGTCAACGAGACCGCGGCGATCGTGCTCGAGGCGAAGCGGACCGGGGGCAAGAGCGGAGTGCTGATCGTCGGGGGCGGAAGCCCCAAGAACTTCATGCTCCAGACCGAGCCTCAGATCCAGGAGGTCCTCGGCATCGACGAGCGGGGGCACGACTACTTCCTCCAGATGACCGACGCGCGGCCCGACACCGGCGGGCTCTCGGGGGCGACGCCGGCGGAGGCGGTGAGCTGGGGCAAGATCGATCCCGACCAGCTGCCCGGAACGGTGGTGGTCTACGGCGACAACTCCATCGCGCTCCCGGTGCTCACTGCCTACGCGAAGGCGCGTCACACCGACCGCCCGCTCAAGCGGCTCTACCGCCGGCGCGAAGCGATGATGGGGAGACTGCTCGAGGAGTACCGAGCGGCGCTCGAGTTCCGCGACCGTCGCGCCGAGGAGTCACTCGCGCAGATGCATCCGGGCGCGGGGGGAGCGGAGACGGTGGCGCGTCGGTGACGTCCCGGTACCGCTGGCAAGCTCTCGGCCTGCTCGCCGTCATCAATCTGCTCAACTACATCGACCGGAACGTCGTCTACGCGCTGTTCGAGTCGATCAAGCGCGACCTCGCGCTGACCGACGCGCAGCTCGGCTGGCTCGGCTCCGCCTACATCCTGGTCTTCTCCGTCGCCGCGCTGCCGTTCGGGGTGATCAGCGACCTGCGCTCCCGCCGGGCGGTGATCGCCTGGGGCGTGACGGTGTGGAGCGCCTTCACCTTCCTGAGCGGCCTGGTGCGGAACTATTGGCAGCTGTTCGCCTGTCGCGCCGCCGTCGGGGTGGGCGAAGCGGCGTACGGCCCGGCGGCCGCTTCGCTCGTGGCCGACTATTTCCCCGGCTCTCGACGCGCCATGGCGATGGGGATCCTGGCGTCCGGAGTCTCGCTCGGCGGCGTGTCCGGACTGCTCCTCGGCGGATATCTCGAAGGACAGTACGGGTGGCGCGTCGCCTTCATGACGGTCGGCGTGCCGGGTTTCATCTGCGCGGTGCTCGTCGCCCGGCTGGTGGATCCGACCCGCCCGCCCGCCCGCCTCACCTTCCGCTCGTTCATGCGGGACTTCCACATCGGCGCGACCGGGTTGCTCCGGCAGCTCTGGCCGCTCATCACCAGCGTCGCGATCGGTGCGATGGTGGCGTACTGGCTCGACCAATCCTACGGAGCCGACTCGAAGCTCGACGTCGCCGCGCTCAGCGCAGCCGTCGGGATCGGTGTCGCGCTCAACATCTTTCGCTGGGTCCGTGGCACCGCGGCCGACCCCGCGGAGGAGGTGCCTTTCGCGGCCGGGATCAGCAGCACCTTCGACGACATCGTGCGTGCCGGGAAGACGGTGCTGCACACCCCCACCCTGGTGTACGTCTTCCTCGCGGGGGCGATGATCTCATTCGGCACCAATGGCATCGTCGGGTGGGGGCCGACCTTCGTCTCCCGCGAGCTCCAACTCAGTCCGGCGGAGGGTGCGGCGCTGCTCGGGAAGTGGGGCCTGATCGCGGGGGTGTCGGGGACGCTGTTCGGCGGGTTCCTGGCGGACTGGCTCCGCCGCCGCTGGGAGACCGGCCGGGTGCTCACCGTCGGGCTCGGCCTTCTGCTGGGCGGGCCGCTCGCGGTCTGGCTGCTCACGATCCGGGACCCCGAGCTCTTCAAGGTGGTCTTTACCGTCGCCTTCTTCTGCCTGTCGTGGTACAACGGGCCGATCACCGCGGTGATCTTCGACGTGGTGCCGCCGCGGATCAGCGCGACGGTGG
Organism: uncultured Gemmatimonadaceae bacterium; assembly: GCA_964408595.1. Taxonomy (GTDB): domain Bacteria; phylum Gemmatimonadota; class Gemmatimonadetes; order Gemmatimonadales; family GWC2-71-9; genus CAVVWJ01. The sequence goes on from CAYPAE010000026.1 coordinate 7,925, forward strand.
CGGGGGCGTATCTGCTCTTCATCCACCTGGCCGGCGACGCCATCGCGCTGCCGCTGGTGGGGATGCTGTCGGATCAGTTCGGCCTCGACCGCGCGATCCTGCTGCTGCCGCTGGTGGTGATCGCGGGAGGTGTCGTGATCCTCGGTGCCATGAAGACGGCCGGGCGGGATATGGCGAGGGTGGCGGGGTAGGGGCGGAACGCCGTTCCGCCGTTCCGCCGTTCCGCCCGTCAGTCCCTACTCCTTCTTCCCCGCCGGCACCGACCGCATGTACGTCCACACCGCTTGCATCTCCTCGTCCGTCATCTGGCTGCTGCGCACCCAGGGCATCTTCTCGGGGTCGATGACGCTTCCGTCGGGACGCTTGCCCTGGCGGATCGAGCGGAAGAAGTCCTCCTCGGTCCAACCGCCAATGCGGCCTACGGTGATATCGGGCGCGTCGGGATTCGCGTCGCCCGCGAGCGCGAGCCCGTGGCAGCTCCGGCATCCGCCGATCGTCGCCAGATACTTGCCGTATTCCACGGTCACCCCGGGCACCGGCGTGGAACGGCTCGCCTCGTGCTCGATCAGCCTCACCGGAAGCAGCGGAAGGTTGCCGCCCAGGTAGAGCGCCCGGGCGACGGGGCCTACCTTCGGCTCGGGCAGCTCGCGGTCGACCGGCGGCAGGGTGCGGAGATATCCTAGGATCGCCGCCAGGTCCTGGTCGCTCAGCGAAGCGAAGGCCTCCGACGGCATGAAGATGAGCGGCCGCCGGTCAGGCCCCACACCGTGGCGCAGCGCCCGCTCGAAATCCGCGTCGCTGTAAGCGCCGACGCCACCGCGTCCCCCAGTGAGATTCGAGCCGGCCAGGCGCCCGAATGCCGGTTCGTCCACCCACATCTTCCCACCCATGTCCGCGTCGTGGCATTCCTGGCATTTCCCGATCGCCTCGACCAGGTGGCGTCCGCGGGCGAGCGATGCGGAGTCGGTCGCCGCCTGGACGGATGATTCCGCGAAGTCATAGGTCCTGCGGATGTGCAGCGTGGTGACGGCGTACAGGGCGGCAACGGCGAGCACGACGAGCAGAACGAGACCAGCCACGGCGCGGCTGGTCCAGCGGAGCCATCGGGGCACGTAATTCTCCTAAGATGAGTAACCGGGCGAGAAAATAGCGCTACCGCACGCTTCTGTACACCAGCTCCATGATCTCGTCGTACATCGCGTCGGCGCGCGCGTCGTCTCCCGAGCGGATCGCCTCGGTGGCGCAGTGCCGAAGGTGGTTGTGGAGCATCGCCCGGCCGACGCCGCGCAGCGCCTCCTGGACCGACGACACCTGGGTCAGCACGTCCGCGCAGTAGCGCTCCTCCGCCACCATTTTCTGGAGCCCGCGGATCTGCCCCTCGATCCGCCGGAGCCTGGTGAGCACCGACCGCTTGATCTCAGGGTCCACCGCCACGGCATGCTCGCCGTCCCCGGGTCTGAGCCCGCAGGCGCAGGCGACGGTTGTCATGGATATCTCCTCTAATCGGAAGTTCACTTCACTTTTCACTTTTCACGCTCTTCCGCAGTCTCAGGCTGTTGGTGACCACACTGACGGAACTCACCGCCATCGCCGCCGCGGCCATCGCCGGGGTGAGGCGAATCCCGAAGGCGGGGTAGAGCGCGCCGGCCGCGACCGGGATGCCGATCACGTTGTAGACGAACGCCCAGAACAGGTTCTGCCGGATCACGCGCATGGTGCGCCGGGCGAGCCGGATCGCCCGCGGGACCCCGAGCGGGTCGCCCCGCATGAGGGTGATGTCACCCGCCTCCATGGCCACGTCGGTGCCGGTCCCCATCGCGATGCCGACGTCGGCCTGGGCCAGCGCGGGCGCGTCATTGAGGCCGTCGCCCACCATCGCGACGCACCGCCCTTCTTGCTGGAGACCGCGGATCTCCTCGAGCTTCCGCTCGGGGAGCAGGTCCGCGACCACCCGCTCGATGCCGACCGCACCGGCCACGCTCGCGGCGGTCCGGGCGTTGTCACCGGTGAGCATGATGCTCTCGAGCCCCATGCCGCGGAGCGCCGCGACGGCGGCACGACTGGTGGGCTTGATCGCATCGGCCACCGCGACCACGCCGACCACTCGCCCGTCCACCACGACGTAGACCGGAGTCAGCGCCTCCGCCGCGAGCCGCTCCGCCTGGGCAGCGAATCGGCCGGGGCTCACCCCGAGCTCGACCAGCATCGCGTGGTTGCCGGCAGCGACGGAGCGGCCGTCCACCCGGCCGGCCACTCCCCGTCCGGTGTGGCTCCCAAAGTCCTCGGGCTCGCCGATCGGTAGCCCCCGCGCGGTGGCCTCCGCCACGATCGCCTCGCCCAGCGGATGCTCGCTCAGGCGCTCCACCGAGGCGGCGAGGCGCAGGACCGTCGTCTCGTCGTCGCCCACGATCCGCTGCACCGCGGGCCGCCCCTCAGTCAAAGTCCCGGTCTTGTCGAAGACCACGGTGTCCAGTCGCCCGCTCCGCTCCAGCGGCTCGCCGCCCTTGATCAGGACGCCGAGCTCGGCACCACGGCCGGTGGAGACCATCACCGCGGTCGGGACCGCCAACCCCATCGCGCAGGGGCACGCGATGATGAGCACCGTGACCGCCGCGACGAGAGCATGCAGGTAGGCGGGCTCGGGGCCGAGGACGAGCCAGACGACGAACGTCGCGATCGCGATCGCGATCACGACCGGCACGAAGACCGCGGAGATCCGGTCGGCGAGACGCTGGATCGGCGCCTTCGATCCCTGCGCCTGCTGCACCAGGCGGATGATGCGCGACAGCACGGTGTCCGCCCCGACGCTCTCGACCCGGAAGCGAAGCGCGCCGTTCCGGTTGAGGGTGGCGCCGATGACCCTGTCGCCGGGCAGTTTCCGAACCGGGGTCGGCTCCCCGGTGAGCATGGACTCGTCCACATGGCTGGCGCCGTCCAGCACCGTGCCGTCCGCCGGGATCTTCTCCCCGGGCCGAACGACGACCTCGTCACCGACCCGGACCAGCGCGAGCGGGATGTCGGCCTCCACCCCGTCGCGCATCACTCGCGCCGTCTGGGCCCGGAGACCGACCAGCCGGCGGATCGCGCTCGAAGTGCGGCCTTTCGCTCGAGCCTCCAGCAGGTTGCCCAGCAGGATGAGGGCGATGATCCAGACCACGGCCTCGTAGTAGACGTGCGGCGCGATCCCGCGGACGCTGAACCAGCCGTCCGCCAAGGTCACGACAACGCTGTAGACGAATGCGGTGCCGGTGCCGACCGCGATGAGCGTGTTCATGTCGGCGCTGTGATGCCGGAACGCGGCCCAGGCCCGGGTATAGAAGTGCCGCCCGGCCCACCCCACCACCGGCGCGGTGAGCGCGAGCAGGGACCAGCGCAAGGTGTCGGCCGAGATCCGGTCGATCCAGGGCGCGACCCGCCGGAGCAGACCGGTCAGCGGCATCATGAGCGGCATCAGCGGATCGGCCACCCCGTGGCCTACCTGCTCCGCCAGCGGCATGCTGAACACCATCGTGAGTGCCGCCGCGACGAGACTCGCGATCAGCTTCCGTCGCAGATCGCCGATCTCCTCGTCGCGGGCGGCGTCCTGCGCATCCACCAGG
>CAYPAE010000027.1:0-11435 GCA_964408595.1 uncultured Gemmatimonadaceae bacterium
GAAGAGCACCCCGGCCCCATTCATCTGGTCCTCACCGACATCAAAATGCCAGGGATGAACGGGCGCGAACTGGGGCGCCACATCGAGGCACAGTGGCCCGGCAAGCCGATCCTGTACATGTCCGGGTTCGCCTCGGAGATCTTCCACGGTGGCCTGCTGGAGCCCGGCGCGCCGTTCCTCGCAAAGCCGTTCACCCAGGACGACCTGGCCGCGAAGGTGCGGGCGCTCCTAGAGAAGGAGCGCTAGGAGGACCCTCACCGGTCGGGCGGTAACCCCCATCACGGCACGGCGTTGCAGAATTGGTTAGAATCCGGGGCGAGACATCGCCGACCGACGGCAGGGTGACCTGGGTCTTTCTCCCCACGCAGGCGGTCCAGGTAGGGCGCCGGGACAGCAACCGAGTGTTGCACCGCCCCGGCAGGGGGGCTCGGCCGTGGCGGTCTTTCCCCGGGTGGGGGCGAGGGTTCGAAACGCCCTGACGTGGCATGGATGTTGAACTTACGACGTCGCTTTTCGCACCGGATCATAGAGCACTATCTCAGGGGAAGCGCGATGACGAGAGGGGCGCTGGAGATCGAGACGCCGGACCTGCCCCTGCCGATTCACCGGCGGTCGGGAGCCCCTTTGCGCATCGTTTGTCCCACCTACTGGTATCCGCAACACGCCGAGGACATTCAGGCGACCTACGTCCACGAGATCAACCGCCACCTGGTGCGCCGTGGAAACCAGGTCACCGTAGTTACGCCGGGGGATCGCTCCTTGCCCGCCGAGGATCGCTTCGACGGGGTGGACGTCGTACGGTTCCCGATGGAGCTGCCGTCGGACCTCACGTACGGCCGGGTCGCACAGGGAAGAGTGAGCCTCCTCGGCCGATTCGCGCGTCTCGCTGTGATGGCCCACTACTTGGAGGCGCAATACCGGGCGACCGTCTCCGTGGCTCGCGAACGTGGCGCCGACGTGGCGCACGCGCACTGGGCGATCCCGACCGGCCCCGCCGTGGTGCTCGCCGCCAGGCGTCTCGAGATTCCCAGCGTGATCACCATGCACGGCGGTGACGTGTACGTGAATCCCGAGCAGGGGTACGATTTCCCGACCCGCTGGTACGTGCGGCCGCCGCTTCGCTGGACCCTGAACCACGCGAGCGCGCTGACCGCCATCACCGAGGACTGCCGCCAGCACGCCCTTCGGGCCGGCGCCCCGGACCGCAGCATCCGGCTCATCTTCAACGGCACCGACCTTCGTCGCTTCAGCCCCTCCCCCAACGGGAGCGGCGTCGATCCCCGCTTCGGCCCGCAGATGATCTTCGCCTGCCGCCAGCTCTTTCCCAGGAAGGGGATTCGGTTCCTGGTCGAGGCCGTGGCCCAGCTGAAGCCGCGGTTCCCCGCGCTCAAGCTGGTACTCGCGGGCGACGGTTTCGAGCGGCCGGCGCTGGTGAAGCTCGCCGAAGAGCTGGGTATCAGCGACGACGTCACCTTCCTCGGATGGGTACCCAACGTGGCACTCCCGCAGTACTACCGCGCCGCCGCCATCTCGGTCATCCCGTCGCTCGAGGAGGGGTTCGGGATTCCGGCGGCCGAGGCGATGGGCTGTGAGGTGCCGGTGGTGGCGAGCGACGCGGGTGGACTGCCCGAAGTCGTGGAGCACGGCGTCACCGGACTCGTCGTGCCCCGCGGCAATACTCCGGCTCTGGCCGGGGCGATCGGCTCGCTCCTCGAGGATCCGGAGCGGCGCCGGAGGATGGGCATCGCGGGCCGGGAACGCGCGCTCCGCCTCTTCGACTGGGATCGATCGGCGGAGCAGTTCGAGCGACTCTACTTCGAGGTCGGTGCCCGGGTGGGCCGGTGACCGATCGGCTCTTCGTTTTCCGTTGGGACGTCGATCACCGGGTTTGCGTCACCGATGGGCTTCCCCGCATACGGTCGGTCTGCCGCGACTTCGCGGTCCCCAACACCTTCTTCGTCAACATGGGACGATCCACCAACCTCCGCGAATGGCTGGGGAAGGGGATGGCTCGCTCGAGGGCCAAGCTCGCCGACCAGGACGCGGTGCACCTCATCCAGAAGACCGGGTGGCCGCGGTTTCTCCTGGAGACGGCCCTCGCGCGTCCGGTCGGGCTCAAGTTCGTGCCGGTGCTCCACGCGATGCAGGAGGAAGGGCACGAGCTCGGGCTGCACGGAGGGATGGACCACGTCGTATGGAGCCGTCGCTTCCACGACCTCCCCGACACCGTTCTCGACGCCGACGTGCAGGAGTCCTATGGGCACTTCGCCCGGCACCTCGGCAAGCCGGCTGGATTCTCCTCGCCGGGCTTCTATTCCGACGGCCGCGTGATGCGGATGCTCGACCGGATGGGCTTCATCTACGACGGCGACGCCATCGGCGGCGAGCCCCGACGCGCGAGCGCGGATGGGCACGAGCTCAGGCACTGGACGATTCCGGTGACGCTGTGCGGCCCCCGCACGATCCCGTTTCTCGAGTACCACGGCGCCCGCGGCACGCCCGAAGAGCAGATGCTGGGCGAGCTCGACCGTCACCTCGAGGGCCGCGACCTGGTGGTGCTCTACGGCCACCCCTGCTATGAGGGCGTCCGCGAGGAGATCCTCCGCAAGGTCTTCGCGCGCGTCGTCGAGCGCGGTTTCCGATTCGTCACCCTGCAGGCATTGGCGGCGCGGCTCCAGGCTGTCGCACCCGCCCGATGATCCGGGTTCTCAGCGTCTTCGGCACCAGGCCGGAGGCGATCAAGATGGCGCCGGTGGTGCACCGGCTCCGGGCCCGGTCCGATCGTTTCGAGAGCCTGGTGTGCGTCTCGGCACAACATCGGGACATGCTCGATCAGGTGCTCGAGGTATTCGGGCTGACCGCCGATCACGACCTGAAGATCATGACCCCGGGTCAGTCGCCGGCCGGGGTCGCGGCGCGAGTGCTGGACCGGCTGCCCCCGCTCCTGCGCCAGGTCCGGCCGAACGTCCTCCTCGTGCAGGGCGACACGATGACCACGTTCGCGTCCTCGTTCGCAGCGTATCTCGAGCGGATCCCCTCCTGTCACGTCGAGGCCGGCCTCCGTACCGGCAACCGGTACCATCCGTTTCCGGAAGAGATGAACCGGGTGCTCACCAGCCGTCTCGCCGATCTTCACTTCGCTCCCACCGCCACCGCGCGCGACCGGTTGCTGGCCGAAGGCGTGCCGCCCGAGACCGTTTTCCTCACCGGCAACACCGTGATCGACGCGCTGCTGGCCACGGTGAGAACGGACTATCAATTCAAGACGCCGGCCCTCGCGGCGCTCGACCCCGGCGCGCGCCTCGTGCTGGTGACGACCCACCGCCGGGAGAGCTTCGGCGCTCCGCTCCGGGCCATCTGTGCCGCGATCGGTGACCTGGTCGCCCGGTTCCCCGATATCGAGGTGGTCGTGCCGGTCCATCCCAATCCGCAGGTCAAGGGCACCGTGGAAGGAGCGCTCTGCGACACGCCGCGCGTGCGGCTGATCGAGCCGGTGGACTACCTGGAGTTCGTGCACCTCATGGCGAGGGCGTACCTGATTCTGACCGACAGCGGCGGCGTGCAGGAAGAGGCCCCGAGCCTGGGGAAGCCGGTGCTGGTCCTCCGCGACACGACGGAGCGGCCAGAGGGCGTGGAGGCGGGGACCGCCGTGGTGGTGGGCACCGACCGCGAGCGGATTGTCGCGACCGCCGGCGGGCTGCTCTCTTCCAGGGCGGCTTACGAGCGCATGGCGAACGCGGTGAGCCCCTACGGCGACGGCCGGGCGAGCGAGCGCATCGTCGCTGCCCTGGAGCAGCGGTACGGATGAAGCTGCTGGTGACGGGCGGGACCGGGTTCATCGGATCCCACCTGGCGGAGCGGGGACGGCGGCTCGGCGCGGAGGTCGTGGTGCTGGGCCTGACCGATCGGCCGGAGGAGCGAGCCAACGTCGAGCTGCTGCGGCGGCAGGGAGTCGAAGTCGTGCCGGGCAGCATCACGGACCCGGAGCTCTGCGGGCAGGCGGTCCGGGGCGCGACCCACGTCTTCCACCTGGCCGTTGCCATGCGGGAGGGCGGGAAGAGCGACCAGTTCTTCGAGTCGGTGAACCTCGACGGGACCCGACGGCTGCTCGAGGCGTCGGTGGACGCGGGCGTTCGGCGCTTCGTGTACTGCAGCACGATCGGGATCTACGGGCACCGGGCGCCCGGAATCACCCGGGAGGACTCGCCGCTCGCTCCGGGCAACATCTACGAGCGCACCAAGGTCTCGGCGGAACGGCTGGTGCGCGAGTTCGGGGCGGAGCGCTCGCTGCCGTACACGATCCTCCGGCCCGCCGACGTCTACGGGCCCCGGGATCAGCGGCTGCTCAAGCTCTTCAAGGGCGTGAGCGCCGGCCGCTTCCCCTTCTTCGGCGGCGGGGAAGGGCGGCGGCACATGATCTACGTGGACGACGTCGTCTCCGGCTTCTTCCGCGCCTGCGAGCGCGACCGCGCGCTGGGGGAGAGCTTCATCCTCGCGGGACCGAGGGCGTGCACCCTGCGGGACCTCGTGGCCGAGGTGCAGTCGGCGACCGGGAGCCGGCGGTACGGGATACGGCTGCCGCTCAAGCCGATGCTGGGGGTCGCGGCGGTGGTGGAGGATGTCTCCCGCGTGCTCGGCGTGGACCCGCCGATCTACCGCCGGCGGATGGACTTCTTCTGGAGCGATTCGGAGTTCGATACCAGGCACGCAAGGCAGGGGCTGGACTGGGCCCCGCAGGTGGAGTTGCCGGAGGGGATCCGGCGCACGCTGGAAGACTACCGGCGCTCGGGAGCGCTGGCACCATGACCGGAGGCCGACCGTTGACCGAGCCGTGGCAGATCAGGCTGTTCCGTCGCTCCCTCAAGAAGAAGGAGACGATGAAGGCGCTGCTCGATCATCTCCCTCCCGTCGAGGGACGAGCCTGCCTGGAGCTCGGCTGCGGCACCGGCCTCACGTCGTACTTCCTGCGCCAGCGGGGCGGCACCTGGACCAGCTGTGACTTCGAGCGCGACCACGTGCACTCCGCCCGGCAGCTGGTCGGCGAGCGCGTGGTTCACATCGACGAGTACTCCCTGCCGTTTCCCACGGCGTCGTTCGACGTCGTAGCCGCGATCAACTTTCTCGAGCACATCGAGGACGACAACCACTTCTTCGCCGAGATGGTGCGGGTGCTGAAGCCGGGAGGCGAGTTCCTCTTCATGGCGCCGAAGGGCGAGCACGGGCGGCCGGGCTTCGCGCTCAAGCGGCTCCTCGGTTTCACCGCCGATCAGGAGGGGTTCGGCCACGCGCGCGACGGCTACCCGCCGGCGCGGGCCCGCGACCTGATGCAGCGACATGGCCTGACGGTGCTGAGCGTGGACGACTACTGCCGGATCTTTACCGAGTCGCTCGAAGACCTGCTCAACTTCGCCTACCATCGGAAGGCGATGCAGGGGAAGCAGCCGGCGGAGCAGGACTTCCACGGTGACACCGCCCCGATGTCCGCCGAGGCGCTCGACAAGGTGGGGACGGCGTACAAGGTCTACTCCGCGATCTACCCCGCGCTGCGCGGCTGGACGATGCTCGACCGCCTGATCCCGTTCTCGCCGGGCTACATGTTGGTGGCCCGGGCCCGAAAGGCCGCCTGAGATGTGCGGAATCGTCGGCCGGGTGGGTCCGGCGCCGGTGTCGGAGCGGGAGATCCGTTGCATGTGCGACGCGATCCACCACCGCGGGCCCGACGACTGGGGCGTCTTCGTCGAGGGCGGCACCGGGCTCGGGGCCCGGCGGCTCAGCATCATCGACATCGCCGGCGGGCACCAGCCGCTCGCCAACGAAGACGGCACCGTCGTGGTGGTGATGAACGGGGAGATCTACAACTTCCCGGAGCTGCGCCCCGAGCTGGAGGCGGCAGGCCATCGCTTCCGCACCCGCACCGACACCGAAGTCCTGGTGCATCTGTACGAGCAGCACGGGGAGGCGATGCTGCGGCGGCTGCGCGGGATGTTCGCCTTCGCCCTCTGGGACCGCACCCGGCGCCGGCTGCTCCTGGGCCGGGACCACTTCGGGCAGAAGCCGCTCTTCTACACCGTCTCGAACGGCGGCCTGACCTTCGCCTCGGAGGTGAAGGCGCTGCTCGCGGACGACCCGAGTCTCGCCGAGCTCTCGCCTCACGCGCTCGACCAGTATCTCACGCTCCGGTTCGTCCAGCCGCCGGAGACCTTCTTCCCCCGGGTCCGCGCGCTGCCGCCGGCGCACTACATGGTCTGGGAGGACGGGAAGTCGAGGGTGGAGCGCTACTGGCAGCTCACCTACGGCCCCAAGTGGACGGAGGGTGAGGCGGAGCTGCTCGAGCGGATCGACGCCCTGCTCGCGGAGACGGTATCGGCGCATCTCCTGAGCGACGTCCCGGTGGGCGCGTTCCTGAGCGGCGGGCTCGATTCCACGCTCATCGCGTCGTACGCCGCGCGGGAGCTGGGATCGGAGCTTCGCACCTTCTCCATGGGCATACCGTACCGGGACCTCAACGAGCTGCCGGCGGCGGCCGCGGTGGCGGCACGGTACGGGACCCGCCACTTCGCGGAAGAGGTCACGCCCACGGTCGTGGGCGATCTGCCGCGGCTGGTCGCCGCGTTGGACGAGCCGGCCGACCCGCTCTCGATGTGCCTGCTCCACCTCGCCCGGATGACCGCCAGGGAGGTGAAGGTGGTGCTCGGCGGCGACGGCGGGGACGAGCTGTTCGGCGGGTACGACCGGTACTCGGCCGACCGGTGGCTCGACCTCTACCGGAGCGTGCCGTCCGTCGTGCGCGACCTGGTCTCCAGCCAGGTGCTCGGCCGGCTGCCGGATCAGTTCACCTTCAAGAGCCTCACCCACAAGCTCCGCTGGGTGGACCAGATGGCGCGGAAGAGCGGGGGTGAGCGCTACTCCGAGAGCATGCAGTTCTTCTGGTTCAACGAGGCGCACCGGCGGGAGCTGTACACCCCGGAGTTTCACCGGAAGCTGGGCGGCGCGCGGCCCGATGCCTGCGTCCTCGATCTCTTCGCCGGGGCGCCGGCCGAGGATCCGGTGGACCGGATGATGTACGTGGACGTCGCGTCGCGGCTGCCGGGCCAGTCGCTCATGATCCTCGACCGCGCCACCATGGCGTACAGCCTGGAGTCGCGCTCACCCTTCCTCGACGTGCGGTTCGCCGAGTTCATGGCGCGGGTGCCGGTCGGCCTCAAGGTGCGGGGCCGTCAGCTGCGATATCTGGAGCGGAAGCTGGCCGAGCGCTACCTGCCGCGCGAGGTGCTGAGCCGGAAGAAACAGGGGTTCGCGTCGCCGCTCATGTACATCCTGAACGACGAGGTTCGGAGGCTGGCCCCACGCCTGCTGCTGGAGAGCGAGATGGCCCGGGATGGGTACCTGCGGACGGAACGAGTGCGGGAGCTGGTGAGCGAGCATCTCGAGGGCCGGCGCGACCACGGGAATCGGATCTGGCTGCTGCTGACGGCCGAGGTGTGGTACCGCCGCTTCATCGGACGGAGGTCGGTGGAGGATCTCGAAGCGGAGCTGGCGGAGGTGGCCGGCCAGCCGTCGGCGGGCTCGCTGCTGGCGCGGAGCGCATCGTGAGGGCTGCGAAGCGGCGTGGGTGAGATTCGAACTCACGAAGGACTTTCGCCCTTGGCGGTTTTCAAGACCGCTGCCTTCAACCACTCGGCCACCACGCCTTGGTGCGCGAAAAATCTGCTGACGTATTGCTGTGCGCAACCCGCCGGGCGTGCGGCTATGAGGCCGTCCCGCTCGAGGTGAGGTCGCCCTTGGACCCCGCGAGCAGCTGCCGCACGCGCTCGAGCAGCACGTCCGGCGTAAACGGCTTCAGCAGGAACGGAGCCGAATCGGGCGGGCCGCCGCGGCTGAAGATGTCGTTGGCGGGGTAGGCGGAGATGTAAAGAACGGGGATCGAGGCCCAGCGCAGCGCCAGCTGCCGGCCCAGCTCCAGTCCATCGAGCTCCGGCATGATGACGTCGGTCACCACCAGGTCCAGATAGGGCGCCGCCAGTTCGGCCAGGTGCAGCGCCTCGTTTCCGTGGCGCGCCTCGAGGGTGCGATAGCCTTGATCCCAGAATATCCGGGTGACGATCCCACGCAGCGCATCGTCGTCCTCGGCGACCAGGATCGTGGTCGCACGCTCGCGGACCGGCGGAGCGTCAGTCACGATCGGATCCTCTGGGATGACGAGATTGGAGTTGCTGAGAAGATAGCCTACGCCTCCCTGCCCGCTAGGCGGGCCGGCGGCCCCTTCGTACGCTCAGGGTGACAATGAGTGCCATGTCAATGGCTTACGGCGTTGTTCTAAAGTAGTTTCTAGGCGCTAGAACTCGGCGCCCTCCCGCAGCTCCTCACTCACCTTACGCGCCACCGAGTCCGCCCGCGCCGCCAGCGTGCTGTCGCCGGCCTTCGCCAGCGTTTCGGACGAGCCGCCGTAGACGACCGAGTAGAGCTGGAGTATCGAGCCCGACGGCGGGTCCACCCAGCCAACCGGGCGGTCCTTGGTGGCCGTCTTCCAGTGATACACGTCCCAGAGAAGCTTCCTGGTGCGGGGCAAGTCCACGTACCCGAGCCCCGGGCTCAGCACGACGGAGTCGCCCGGGGTCACCGGCGTCGGCATGAGCTTCCGGACGAAGCCCTGGGAGACGAGGTACGGGCTCAGGTTGAAGGTCTGGTCCGGGTATCCGCCGTCGCTCCAGCTGAAGAAGATCGGCCGCTTGCCGAGGTTATCGCGGATGAGGAAGATCGTCGCGAGATCCTGGCGCAGCAGCACGTCCTGACCGAACCGGAGCTGCAGGCTGTCGAACGCGACCCCGCCTTCGGGCGGTACCCGCATCGCCTCGGGGAGGCTGTCGATCTCCTCGAGGGGCAGGCTCAGCACCGGGTCCGTGGGCCGCTTCGGCACCTCGAGCTCCCGCCACAGCGGCGCGGCCCCGGCCGGATCGAACTCCGGCGTCTGGCGCCGCCGGAGCTGACGCAGGTGCCACTCGGTGTTCATCAGCGAGAGATTGGCGAGGGTCACGTCGCGCCGGATTCCCTCGACTTCCTGGGCATACCACAGAGGGAAGGTGTCGTTGTCGCCCGCGGTGATCAGGATGCCGTAGGGCTCCACCGACTGGAGGATGTCGTGGGCGAAGTCGCGGGCCATGGTCTCACCGGCCCGGCTCGCCGAGACGCGGTTCGCCACCAGCGGCACCAGCGCCAGCGCGAGCACGACGCTCGCCACGGCCCAGCGCGCGTTCGGCGTGCCGCGGTCGCGCAGGAAATCCGCGATGCCCCGCATCATGGCACCGAGGCCCAGCGCGACGAACACGCCGAACGCCGAGAACGACCCCATGAAGAAGTAGTCCCGCTGGCGGACCTCGCGCGCCAGCGAAGGCTGGTCGGGGTACTGCGAGAAGCCGTACTTGAAGTTCATGTAGAAGACGAGGCCAATCGTCAGCACGCCGAGCAGCGCCGCCGCGGCGAGCCCGGCCCGGCGGTCGGATTTCCAGAGCGTCCACAGGCCGCTCAGCCCGAGCACCGCGAAGAGCGCGGTCACGACGCCGGCGAAGCGCCCCCACCCGCGGGCGAACTGCCAGCCGAAGTACTGCCAGAAGGTGCCGAGTTGGGCGCCGAACGTGGCCTGCCGCTCGGTGAGGTCGGGCTTCCCGTACTGCACCCGGTTGAGCACGTCCTGGAGGGCCTGGCTGAACAGGCCGACCGGCTCGCCCTCGTTGATCGCCGGATACTGGGCAGCGCGGAGCGGGAGCCAGAGATAGTTGAGCGAGATCCCCACCACCACCGCGAGCAACCCGAGGTAGACCAGCGGATCCTTCGGCGAGCGCCAGAGCACGTAGCCGATCACCGCCACGCTCAGCACGATGAGGGCGAGGCCCATCGCGCCCCCGCCGATAAACATGTCGAGCCACCGGCCGGTCACCGCGATGACCAAGGCGTAGAAGGTCACTACCGCCCACGGCTTCACCGCGACGCGCCAGTCGGTCCACAGCACGTAGATGCCGAGCGCGGGCACCGCCAGGAACCCCATCAGGTGATTGGTGGCGGTGAGCGCCAGCACGTAGGCGATGAGCACCAGCCAGCGGTCGCGGTGCGGGCCGGGCTCGTCGTCGCCCCAGCGGACGACGAGCCACATGACCACCGCGATCGAGAGCAGCGACACGGTGTAGACCTTCTCGTTCACCACCGACTGGTTCCATACCGTCCAGGAGGTCGCGCCGACCAGGACGCCCCCCATCGCGGCGCCGTACCGGGCCCACCGGTGGGGCACGATCCCTCGAAGCCAGCGCTCGGCCACCAGGAACCAGAACGCCGCCGCTCCCGCGCTCGTCACCGCCGCGAAGAGATTGATCCGCACCGCGTACGACTCCGCCAGCGGGAGGAGCCCGAAGACATGGGCCAACATGACGAACAGCGGGTTCCCCGGCGGGTGGGGGATCCCGAGCACGTACGCGGCCGCGATGTACTCCGACGCGTCCCAGAACCCGGTGGTCGGGGCCAGGGTGAGCAGGTAGATGACGAGGACGAGAGCGAACGTGGCCAGCGCCCAGAGGTAGGGCGGCCGGTCCTGAGCGGTGGCGGTCATGGCGTCGGGGTCAATGACGGAACTGTCGGCGGCCGGTCATCACCATGGCCATGCCGTGGCGGTTGGCCGCCTCGATCACCTCGGCGTCGCGGACCGAGCCGCCGGGCTGAATGATCGCGCTCACGCCGGCGGAGGCAGCCTGCTCCACACCGTCGGCGAAAGGGAAGAAGGCGTCGGAAGCGAGCACGCTCCCCGCCGGGTCGTGCCCCAGGGCGCGGGCCTTGTGGATCGCGAGGAAGGTGCTGTCCACCCGGCTGGTCTGGCCGGCGCCGATGCCGACGGCCATCTCGTCCCGCGCGAGGAGGATCGCGTTCGATTTCACGGGGGCGACGGCGGCCCAGGCGAACCGGAGATCGTTCCACTCCCGCTCGGTCGGCTGGCGATCGGTGGCGACGCTCCACTCCTGGTCCGACGGGTCGAACTCGAACTGGTCCTGCACCAGGAACCCCCCGCGCACCCGCTTGAAATCGAGGGTGCCGGCGCCGCGGCTCACCGGCAGCTCGACCACGCGGAGCTGCTTCTTCGCGGCGAACACGGCCATCGCCTCGTCGTGGAACGAGGGTGCGACCACCACCTCGACGAAGAGGTCGCTCATCGCCTGTGCGGTGGCGCGGTCAACCACGGTGTTGAACGCGATCACCGAGCCGAACGCCGAGATCGGATCGGTCGAGCGCGCCTTGCGGAACGCCTCGGTCGCCGAGCCGGCGACCGCGATCCCGCAGGGCGTGGTGTGCTTGATGACGCAGCATGCCGGCCGGTTGGCCCAGCTTGCGACCGCCCACATCCCCGCGTCGAGATCGAGCAGATTGTTGAAGGAGAGCTCCTTCCCCTGCCGCTG
>CAYPAE010000028.1:0-4534 GCA_964408595.1 uncultured Gemmatimonadaceae bacterium
TCGCTCCGCCGATGGAACTGCTCGCCGTGAAGAAAGGCCTTCATCGCGGGCAGGTTGGTGGACCCCAGTCCGGCCAGCCGGACGGCGCCGATCGGTCGGGTCCGTCCGAGGCCCTGAAGCACGCGCAGGGTGAGCGAATCGGTCAGACGGTCCATCCGATCGGTCTCGTCACCCAGCTCCCACTCCTCCAGCGTCCGGCCCCGAGCCACGTCGAGCAATGTCGCCCGGAACCGCGCCGAGTCGCGGCCCGCGCCCAGCAGCGAGCCGTACACCACCAGACCGGCGCCGGTCGCGCGTCCCAGCTCCGCGGCCGACTCGGGGTCCGCCCGACCTCGCCAGCGCCGGACGACGACGGTCGGCGCCACGCTTCGGATCGGCCCAGCGCCGTCGAGGTTCCTCGACAGCAGATCCACCACCCCTTCGCGCCACAGCTCCAGCTTGGGGTCGAGCACGTCGAACGGCGCGACGGCGACGAGCGAGTCGTCCAGCGCCGGGGGCGCGCCGGCGCGCCGGTGCAGAAGCCAGGCGGCGACCGATGCCGCGAGCAGCGCCGCGCCGGCGGCGCCGATCCACCGGCGGCCTCGCGCGCGGGGTGCCGTTACTTCCCCCGTGTCCTGCTGTGAGCCCGGCGATGCGGCCGGCGCGTGCCGGGCCACGTCCATCGCGTCCGCGAAGCCCGCCGCGGTGTACCGGTCGGCGGGAGCGCGAGCGAGCGAGCGGAGGACCACCCGCTCCAGCTCCGGCGGCACCGAGTCGCGCGCCGTCCGGAACGGCCGGGGCGGCTCGCTCAGCCGGCGGGCGACGATCGCCTGGGCGGTAGCCCCGGTGAACGGAGGTTCTCCGGCGAGCATCTCGTAGAGCACCGTGCCCAGGCTGTATACGTCGGTCCGGCCGTCGAGATTGCGCTCGCCCGCCACCTGCTCGGGGCTCATGTAGGCGGGCGTCCCCACCACCACGCCCGTTTCGGTGAGCCGCTCGCCTGCCTCCGTGTCGCTCAACGCCCTGCCCACTCCGAAGTCCGCCACCAAGGTGTCGCCGTCCGCGGTGAGCAGGATGTTCTCCGGCTTGATGTCGCGGTGAATGACGCCGTGCCGGTGGGCGTGATCGAGCGCCCGAGCGGCCTCGTGGGCGATCCGGACCGCGTCGTCGATCGGGAGCTGTCGCTCGCGCTCGAGCCGCGTCCGCAACGACTCGCCCTCGACATAGGGCATCGCGAACCAGTAAAGCGGCGGCGTGGTCGGGGTCGCCTCGATCACCCCGGAATCGTAGATCGAGAGAATGTGCGGGTGCTGGAGGCGGGTGGCGAGGGTGATCTCGCGCTGGAACCGGTCGGGACCCATCGCCGCCGAAAGCTCCGGCCGGAGGACCTTGAGGGCCACCGGCCGGTCGTGCTTCCGGTCGCGGGCGAGATAGACCATAGCCATCCCGCCGTGCCCGATCTCCCTTTGGATCGTGTAGTGGGCCGCCAGAGCGGCGGACAGGCGGTCTGCGATGCCGGTCAGGAGCAGGTCCGGGGAGGGTTGGCTCTTAGCGTATCACTCTGGGCGCGCAGGAGCCAGAGGCGTGTGCCACCCGGTGTGTCCTCCGGAGCCAAGCGAAGGAGCAGGTCGTCGAATTCTCAGCCCACCCTGTGGCGTCGTCACAGCGGAGGCCCCGCGATCGGGCTTGCACGCCATCCCTACGTGAATATCTGGCAACGAGTTAACACCCGTGCCAGATAGGCGCGTGACTTGCGCCTCAGGCCCGTGCCTCTCGCAGTGCAAATCCAATCCAGCAATCGCCGTCGATTCCGGCCGGCACCCGGAGAGGGTCAGCGCGGATGTTTGCACCATCGATCGTCTTCCGAATGCTCGGGAACGCGTCGCCGGATGTCGTCCGGAGCGAGTCGCCGGATGCAGTCCTTGGCGAGTCACCGCGTGTCAGGGTGACAGTCGCTGCCTCATTGGCCGGGACCGTCTTGGCCGGGACCGCGCTGATGGGCTGCGCCATCCCGACGACCTCGACCCAGCTCGCCGGCGCGCCCGACCCGGTCGAGGTGCGGATGACGCCGACCGTGATCTACAGCGGCCAGCGGACCCAGGTCATCGTCCGGAGCCCGGGAGCGGACAGCATCGTCTTCGAATCGGAAAACGGGGTGGACCGCTACTGGAGCGCCGACTCGGTCCTGACCGCCTCGCTCACCTCCGATTTCGGCGAGGCCGTGCCGGGGACCCAGTACGCCCTCGGCCGGAACGGCCAGATGCTGGCCTTCCTCAAGAAGCCGGTCCGCGTCGCCGCCTGCCGGCTCGGCCGCTGCCGAGAGTTCCACCACGAGATCGCCGTCAAGCTGCCGGAGCGGAATGAGCGGGTGGTGGCGGTTACCGCCGGCTGGAGCTCGGTGTTCGCCCGGCGCTCGATCCGAGGCGCCAACCGGACGGTGCTCTTCCAGGACGCGCTCAACAGCGGCGTCTGGTCGCTGCAGGGGGAGTGGTCGGCCGGCAAGTGGAACGGGCGGGTGCAGGGATTTCTCGGCGCCGATGACCGCGGCGCCTGGCTCGACCTGTCGCGGGTGCTCAAGAGCGGGGACGGCCTGAGCTACGGCCTGGCGATGCATGCCGGCGTGACCCACAGCAGCGGCTGGCCGGACGCGGGCCCGACCGACCTGCCCGCCGACCGGACGGCGTACCGCGCCGGCATCGGCCCCAGCGTGATGGTGAAGGGCATCACCGCCAGCTCGCAGTTCGGGATCTACACCGACGGCGTCGAGACCCTCCAGATCGCGAGCACCCGGCTCTCGGTCAACGGCAACCTGACCTCGATTCGGCACCCGGTCACCCTCGCCGTCGAGAAGACCTTCGCGTTCGGCGGCGGGGCCATCGTCGCCCGGCGGCGCGACGCGCTGGAGCGGCTCACCGCCGCCGTTCGGGTCTTCGACGACTTCGCGCTCAACGTCGGGCTCAGCAGCCACCGCATCGCCTGGCCCGACGACGATCCGGCGGAAGATCTGCGCGCCGCGGAGACCCGGGTCATTCTGGGAGGACAGTACTCGATAACCTGGTAGACCCCTCGAAGCTCCTCACCCACCCGAGGACTCCCGAGACGCTCGGCTTGCGACCTTCCCCCCTCGGACGCAGGCTTCAGGCGGAAAGGGGGGCTCTCCTTCGATGTCCAGCGACTCCGACCTGAACGCCACCCTGCTGCGACCCGATGCCGCTCCGAGCCGCGCCAGCCGTCGGACCAGCTCGTGGACGCTGCCGCCAGACCTCCGGGATGAAGCGGTGCGGCGGGTGCGGGCGGTTGCGCTGGTCTACGCGCTGGCGTACTTCCTCGCGGGCCCGGCCATCTACCTGCTCGGTGACGAGGGCAGGAGGCGGTTGTTCAGCCAGACGATCTTCTGGCTGCCTCCCGCGCTCTCCATCGCGGGGGCGCTGCTCGTCGCGTGGCTCGCTTCCCGGCCCGGGATCTCGACCAGGGTCAAGCTCTACGCCGGCCTCGCCTTCGGGGTGCTGGGCAGCTACGGGATCGCCGCCTCCGAGTACCACGACATCGTCGCCCCGGTCATGTACCGGATGGGGCCGAGTGACTTCGGCCTCTCGTGGGTGGCGGTGTGGGTCCTGCTGTTCACGGTCGTGGTTCCCACGCCGCCCCGTCTCGCGCTTCTCACCGCCGCCCTGTCTCTGTCCGCCATACCGGTGATGTACGCCCTCGGCGGCAACATGTACCTGCCTCCCGACGGGTTCTTCTTCACTCTCATCTTTCCGTATCTCGTGGTGCTGCTCATGGCCTACGTCGGCTCCCGGGTGGTCTACCGCCTGGGCACCGCTGTCAGCCAGGCCCGGGAGATGGGCAGCTACCGTCTGGTCGAGCGCCTCGGCAAAGGCGGGATGGGCGAAGTCTGGCGGGCCAAGCACCGGATGCTCGCCCGACCGGCCGCGATCAAGCTCATCCGGCCCGAGGTGCTGGGCGCGAAGGGTCCGGCCACCAGGGACATGCTGCTGCGCCGCTTCGAGCGGGAAGCGCAGGCGACGGCCCTCATGCGCTCGGCGCACACGATGGAGCTCTACGACTTCGGCATGACCGACGACGGAACCTTCTACTACGTGATGGAGCTGCTGGACGGGTTCGACCTCGACGAGCTGGTCGAGCGGTTCGGTCCGGTGCCGCCGGAGCGCGCCGTGCACTTTCTCCGGCAGATCTGCGCGTCGCTCGCTGAGGCCCACGAGGCCGGCCTCATCCACCGCGACGTGAAGCCCGCCAATCTGTACACCTGCCACTACGGCCGGGAGGTGGACTTCATCAAGGTGCTGGACTTCGGTCTGGTGAAGCAGGGCCGAGCCCCCGAGGAGGGCTCCGACAAGCTCACCGCCGGGGACATGAGCCCGGGAGGCACGCCCGCGTTCA
Source organism: uncultured Gemmatimonadaceae bacterium (assembly GCA_964408595.1). Classification (GTDB taxonomy): domain Bacteria; phylum Gemmatimonadota; class Gemmatimonadetes; order Gemmatimonadales; family GWC2-71-9; genus CAVVWJ01. Next base: position 4,381 of record CAYPAE010000028.1, read on the forward strand.
TGTCTCCCGAGCAGGCGCTCGGCGACGGCGAGGTGGACGGCCGGAGCGACATCTACGCCCTGGGCTGCGTCGCCTACTGGCTCCTCACCGGTTCCTTGGTGTTCAAGGGAACGACGCCGATGGAGACGATCGTGCTGCACGTGCACCGGGAGCC
>CAYPAE010000028.1:4634-8406 GCA_964408595.1 uncultured Gemmatimonadaceae bacterium
CCGCATCCGACGTGACCACAGGGGCTGGCGCTTCGCCAGCCCCTTTTCTCTTCCTCCCCGAGATCGTATGCACTTCAAGGATGGTCGGCATGACTGAGGTCAGGTTGGGCGAAGGCGACAACGTGGAACGGGCTCTCAAGCTCTTTCGGCGCAAGCTGCAGAAGGAAGGGCTCTTCAAGGAGCTTCGCCGCCGGCGGCACTACGTCAAGCCGAGCGCGGCGCGCGTGATCAAGGCGGCCGCGGCCCTGCGGCGCAAGCGGAAGAAGCGGCGATCCCGGGAGGACTGAGGCGATCCCGGGAGGACTGACGGGAACGACAAATTTGTAGGAACGGCGGCGCTCCGGTTCGGAATCGTGACCTGATCGCCGCCGCATCGCGGTCGTGGGCCCCCAAACTCCTGGGCTCGCGAGGCATGCCGTTTGCGGAGAGGACAAGCATGGAACAGTTCACAAAGCGATACCTCCTGGCCAGCGATTTCGACCAAACGCTGAGCTTCAACGATTCCGGCCAGGTGCTGAGCGAGATGCTCGGGATCAACGGATTCGCCGAGAAAGCCGCCGGCCTGGCGCACATCCATCTGGTGCAGCAGGGTGGGGAGCTGGCCTATCTGCTGCTGCACGATCCCGAGTACCGCCGCGTCCGGCGCGAGGACCTCGTCGAGGTCGGGCGTCGCATCCGGCTCAAGCAGAACCTCCGGCTTCTCAGCCGGCTGCTGGAGTCGCTGGAGGGATACCGCTTCACCTTCTACGTGATCTCCGCGGCGCCCGAAGAGGTCATCCGGTCCGCGCTGGACGGCATCGTGCCCGAGAGCCACATCTTCGGCACCCGCTTCCGCTACGACGAGCGCACCGGCGAGATCCAGTCCATCGAGCGCGTCTCGGCGGGATACGGCAAGGTGGCGGTGCTCGAGGAGCTGCGGACCAGGCTGGCGGTGGGCTACGACCGGGTGGTCTACGTGGGCGACGGCAGCTCCGACGTGCATGTCATGTTGCACGTGAACCGCCTGGGCGGGCTCACCATCGCGGTCTCCGAGAACCGCTACATCACGCCGATCGCCCGCCGCACGATCCTGAGCGACGACGGCCTCAGCGTTCTGGTGCCCATTCTGGAGGAGATCGTGGGGTGGGACCCCTCGAGGATCCGCGGCCTCTTCGCGGCCCACGGCTTGGTGCTGCAGGACTGGGACAAGATCCGCACCGACTCGCTCACCATCGCGCCCGCCGTCATGGCTTCCCAGGCCGTTGCCTGAGTCGGGCGTGCTCGCCTGGATCGGATGGGTGGCGACCGCGGTCTTCGCCGGCTCCTATCTCTGCAAGGACCCGGCGGCGCTCCGCCGCATCCAGGCGGCGGCCGCGGTGCTCTGGGTGGTCTACGGCGCGCTCATCGGCGCGATGCCGGTGGTCGTGGCGAACCTGATCGTGGCCGGCGTCGCCCTGTGGTCATCCCTCTCGCGGCAGCGTCCGTCCGACGATGATCGTGATGTTGTCGCTCCCGCCGCCCTCGAGCGCCTCCCGCAGTAGATCCTCACCCACCTGCTTGGCGGACGTCATCGAGCGGAGCCGCTCGCGGATCCGGTCGTCGGAGACGTGAGCGGTGAGGCCGTCGCTGCACAGCAGCACCACCGTGCCCCAGTTATTGTCGAAGCGGGTGACGACCGGATCGGTCTGCCGCCCGCCGAGAGAGCTGGACAGCGTGCGAGCGAGCCGGGTGGCGGCGGCGTCCGCGCGGGTGAGGACGCCGAGATCGATCAGCTCCTGCGCCATGGTCTGGTCCCGGGTGATCTGGCTCAGCTCGCCGTTCCGGTAGATGTAGCAGCGGCTGTCGCCCACCTGGAGGAGATACGCCCTCGGCCAGACGCCAAGGAAAAGGGTGAGCGTGGTCGCCATCCCCTGATACTCCGGATCCTCCTCGCCCCGGCGCTTCAGCTCCTCGTGGCACCGGAGCGCCCCCTCCTGAAGCGCCTGGTAGAACTCCGCGTCGTCCGCCGACCCCGCGGCGTAGTAGCAGCGCATGGTGCCGGAGACGTACTGGGTCACGGCTTCCAGCACGATCCGGCTCGCCTCTTCGCCCCTCGCGCCGCCGCCCACACCGTCCGCCACCATCGCCAGGAAGGCGAGCCGCTCGGGGCCCGCCATGAGGCGGTCGGTCTCGGGGAGGCTGGTCTGGTGGACCACCATCTGCTTGCGCAGCGCGCAGATCAGGAAGTGATCCTGGTTGTCGGGTCGGACTTTGCCGATATGAGTGAGACCGTAGACGTCGATCTCGTCGTCGAAGGGCTTTCGATCGAGTGCGCCGGGCGGCGCGGCCATCTGCGGGGCGGGCATGGGACCTCCGGTTCGCCGAAGGCGATTGGCCCAATCTGTGTCCCTCGCCGCGAATAGGCCAGAGCGTCCTGAGAGGCCATGGCCCCTTCGCTGCGCTCAGGGTGACAATGGCCGACGTGACGCACCACCGATCCGGGTCCCTAGCGGCCGATCCGGAAGAGCTCAGCGTCGGAGTTTCCCCGTCCCAGGAACAGGTCGAGCAGCAGGTTCGCTGCCACGTACGCGACGACGATCCCGTTCGCTCCGTAGCCCAGCGCGACGTAGCCGTTGGGAAACTCGGGGGCCACCCCGATGTAGGGAAGGCCGTCCTCCGTTTCCCCGAAGGTGCCGGCCCAGCTCCAGTCCACGTCGAACGGGATCCCCGGAAACATCTCGGCGAACTGCCGGGCGACCCGATCGGTCTGCTTGTCCTGGATCCGATCCACCTTGTGCGAGCCCTTGAACGGCAGATCGGCGCCGCCCACGATGGCGCGCCCGTCGGGGCTGGTCCGGGCGTAGAAATACGGCCGAGCCGTCTCCCAGATCAGGCAACGATCCTCTCCCCAGCCGTCGAAGCTCTGGAGCGGGGACGTGGCCAGAGCGAAGGTACTGGTGAGCCGCACCAGCTTGCGGGGAAAGAACGGGGGAACGTTGTAGCCGGTGGCGAAGATCGCCTTCCGTGCCCGGACGCGCCAACCGTCGGCGGTCTCCAGCAGCACGCCCTTACGGTCGGACTGGTAGCGGGAGACGCCGGTCCGGTCGTAGGCCTCGAGCCCCCCGCGGGCCGCGGCGGCCAGGAGCGCGTGAGTGAAGCGGAGCGGGTCGATCTCGCCGGCGAGCCTGGACAGCAGCGCCGCGGGACGGTCGAAGGAGAAACGCTCGCGGATGTCGCTCGGCGAGAGCAGGTCCACCTCGATCCCGATCTCCTGCCGCGCCTTACGCTCGCGCTCGAGGGCTTTGATGTCCCGCCGCCCCGAGGCGAGATAGAGGCTGCTCTTCCGGCTGTAGTCCGAGCCGCTTCCGACCTCGCCGGCGAGCCGCTCGATGCCGAGCAGAGCGTCGAGGCAGAGCTGATAGCAACGCTGGGCGGCGGAAGCGCCGAAGCGCTCGGCGAGGTCGCTGAGGTGGGCGTCGAGCTCGTACTGGAGCAGGGCGGTGCAGGCGCCAGTGCTGCCGTACCCCATCTCCCGGCCCTCGAGAAGGACGGTGTGAATCCCCTCCTCCGCGAACCGGTGGCCGACCAGGGCGCCGGTGATTCCCCCGCCGATGATGGCGAGATCGCAGCGCCGATCCTGGTCGAGCTTGGGATAGGTGGCCGGCAGCCCGCCTTTGACCAGCCAGAAGGGAACGCCGCTGGTGAGCTCCATGGGGGGAAAGTAAGCGGGGCAGGCGGGCGCGCGGGGCGGCGGGGGGGCCGGGGGGGGGGGACTCGCACCGGGTTCAGGTGGCCCCGTCCCCACCGCGCGCCA
>CAYPAE010000028.1:8416-11079 GCA_964408595.1 uncultured Gemmatimonadaceae bacterium
AGCGGGGCAGCGGGGCGGCGGGGCGGCGGGGCGGCCGCTCCGCTCATCGAACTCCGCGGGTGTGCTTGGCCGCCCCGCTGCCCCGCTGCCCCGCCGCCCCGCTTCCTACCACCCCGCGGTCACCGACACCCGCACCGCGCGCGGGGAGCCCGGGCTGATGTTGTTGTTGCTGTGCGAGGTGATGAAGTACCGCCTGTCGAACACGTTCTCCACGTTGATCTGGGCCCGCAGCTCCCGGCTCAGGGTGAAGAAAGCGCCCGCATCGAAGCGGGTGAAGCTCGGCAGGGTGACCGCGTTGTCGACGGCGGCGAACATCTGGTCCTGGTAGATGACGCCGGCCCCGATGCCCCACCTGCGGTGGAGCTGGTACTTGTTCCAGAGCGAGAACGTGTTGCGCGGCACCAGCGGAACCTTCGCTCCCAGGGCGGCCTGCGAGGTCTGGCTGGTGATGTATGCATCCTGGTTCGCGTAGCCCGCCGCCACCTGCCACCGGGGAGTCAGGTTGCCGGTCGCGCCGAACTCGAACCCTTTGGTCCTTTGGCTGCCGGTCTGGATGGTCCGCGCCGGATCCACCGGGTCGGGCGCGCTGGTGTTGGTCCGGTCGAGCTGGTACACGGCCGCAGTCAGCGAGAGCCCGGTAACCACGTCGAGCTTGGCGCCCACCTCGTAGTTCGCGAACTTCTCGGGCTCGAGCGTCTCGCTGGTCGCCGTCAGCGACGCGAATTGGTCGCCGGCGCTGGGCAGATACGACACGCCGTAACTGCCATAGAACGAGAGCGGCTCCATCGGCTTCACCACCAGGCCCGCGCGGGGAGAGATCAGGTCGTCCTTGCGGTCGAGGTCCTCGCCGCTCCGGAAGTCGTGGAAGGTGAGATCGAACCGCTCCAGCCGCGCGCCGGCGATGAGCTGGAGGTACGGAGTCAGCGCGATCTGGTCCTGGAGGTACAGCCCGACCGTGGTCGCCCGGGTGCGGTTGTCGGCATCGGTCTCGCCCGGCCGGAAGGTGATCGGCCGCGAGATCGTGGGATTGTCGAGCGGCGCGGTCACCGAGGTCTCGGTGCCGTCGAAGAAGCCGGTGTTCCGGAGATTCCGGCTCACCTGACGGCCCACCTCGACGCCGCCGAGCAGCGTGTGGCCCACCGAGCCGGTCGCCGCCCGGTACGTGAGCTCGGTCTGATTGAACAAGCTGTTCCGGTCGTTCCGGCTGTTGTAAGCCGACATGCTGACCAGCGCCCCGGTGGAGTCCACCGATCCCGGGAAGACGTTCTGGTACATCTTGTTGTAGTCGCCGTAGACGGTGCGGCTCCGGAGCTCGAGGGTGGGGGTGAGGTCGTGCTCGACGACCGCCGTGCCCACGTTGATCCGGGCGTCGGACCAGCTCTGCGAGGGATCGCCGAAGAAGGTCCGCGCGTCGGTGTCGGCCGGGTGCCCCTGGAACGACGGGATACCGCGATCGACGGTGCGGTAGTCGTAGAAATGCTCGAAGTTCGCCGTGATCCGGGTGTTGCCTCCGGCGACGAAGGTCACGGCCGGATTGATCCCGTAGCGCTCGATGTTCACGTCGCGCCGGAACCGGTCGGAGTTCTCGTACATGCCGTTGAGTCGAAGCGCCACCGTCTCGGAAACGCCTTGGCCGACGTCCACCGCGCCTCGCCTGGTGCCGTAGGACCCGCCTTGCACCGTCACCTCCCGGGTCGGCACCCACTCGGCTTCCTTGGTGACCCGGTTGATGACCCCGCCACCCGTTCCCCGCCCGAAGATGAGCGCGTTCGCGCCCTTGAGCGCCTCGACCCGCTCGACGTTGTACAGGTCGCGGAAGTACTGCACGTCGTCCCGCACGCCGTTGACGAAGAAGGTCGAGGTCGAGTTGTTGCCGCGGATGGTGGGCTGGTCCCGATGGCCTTCGCCTTGCCCCATGGTGACTCCGGGGACGTAGCGAGCGACGTCGGCCATGCTCTGCATGCCCTGGTCGGCGATCAGCTTCCGGCTGACGACCGTGACCGCCTGCGGTACGTCGCGCAGCGGAGTGGAGGTCTTGGTGGCGGTCGAGGTGACCGCGTCCCCATTCGCCGCCGGACGCTGCGCGACGACTTCGACCGGATCGAGGACGTAGGCGTCGGGGTTTTCCTGCTGCACCGCGAGCGTCTCGTCGTCCACGGCCCGGGCGAGGAGTCCGGTACCGGCCACCAGGCGGCGCAGCGCCTCGACCGGCGTGAGCCTACCCACCACGCCGGCGGACCGCACCACCGGTACCTCGGTGTCGGCCCTGACCCGGAGACCCGACTGCCGGGAGAACTCCTCCAATGCCGCGGGGAGGGGTTGGGAAGGAATTCTGAAGGTTCGCCTGGTCGTGGTGTCGGTCGCGGCCTGCGCGATCGCGATAGCCGCGCTGGCGTGGTCCTGGGCCGAAGCCGTCCGGAGAAGGGCTCCGCCAAGCGAGAGGGCGGCCAGCAGGAAACCGAGGGGAGCCCTGCGGGTCCGACGCGGAGGGCGCATGGCGGACGCGGTCCGTGGGGTCATGGGAAGACTCGGCGAAAGTTGAGAATGGTTTTCAGTTCAATTTCAACGCGCGAGCCAGCATAAGCTAGAAAGGGGAATTGTGCAATCGGGATTCCTTCGGGGCCGGCCGTCGGCCTCGCGCGCGGAGCGAGCGGTCCGCATCT
>CAYPAE010000029.1:0-11018 GCA_964408595.1 uncultured Gemmatimonadaceae bacterium
CTCGACATCCTCGGTGACGGGCGCGACGTCGCGCTGGTCACCGACGCCGGCACCCCCGGCGTGAGCGACCCGGGCACCGACCTCGTGGCGGCGGCCCGCGCGGCCGGCTTCACGGTCGTGCCGATCCCGGGCCCGTCCGCCGTCGCGACCGCCCTTTCGGCCGCCGGCATTCCCGCCGATCGATACCTTTTCCTCGGCTTCATCCCCCGAAAGGGCGCGGAGCGCGGCCGGCTCCTGGCGCGTGCGGTGGCGGAGGAGTGGAGCGTCGTCCTGTTCGAGGCCCCGTCGAGGCTGGTGGCGTTGCTACGCGACCTGGCGGCCGCGGCAGGGCCCGACCGGAGGGCGATGGTGGCCCGCGAGCTCACCAAGTTGCACGAGGAGCTGCGGGCCGGGACCCTCGCCGCGCTGGCGGATTATTATTCGGATACTCCCCCCAGGGGGGAGCTCACCATTGTCCTGGAAGGGACCGGCGCCCCGGCGCCGCCGCCGGACCGCACCGCCGACGCGACCGAGGAGGCCACGGCGCTCCTGGCCGAGGGGCTCTCGCGGCGGGAGGTAGCCCGCCGGCTCACCGAGACTCTGGGGATATCGCGCAACGACGCCTACCGATTGGTGATGGGATTGCCCTAGATGCTGCGTGCCGCCGCCTTGCTCCTGTCGGGTCTGGTCGTCACCGGTTCGGCCGCCGCGCAGGGGCCGGCCGCGGCGCCGTCCGCGGCGCCGTCCGCCGGTGCGCTCATGACCATCGGGCGGTTGCATTACGACGGCGGTGGCGACTGGTACGCCAATCCCTCCAGTCTTCCCAATCTCCTCGAGGCGATCCGAACCCGCACCAGGCTGCGCGTCGCTCCCCAGGAGCGGGTCGTCACGCCTCGCGACGACGATCTCTGGAACCTGCCCTATCTCTACATGACCGGCCACGGGAACGTCCGCTGGAGCGAGGCCGATCTCGTCACCCTGCGCCGCTATCTCCGGCAGGGCGGATTCCTCCACGCCGACGACAACTACGGGATGAACGCGTCGCTCCGGCGTGAGGTGGCGCGGCTCTTTCCGGGCGAGCAGCTGGTCGAGGTCCCGCTCGACCACCCGATCTACCACCTGGTCTACGACTTCCCCAAAGGCATTCCCAAGATTCACGAGCACGACAAGAAGCCCGCGCAGGGCTTCGGGATCTTCCTCGAACGGCGGCTCGTGGTCTTCTACTCCTACCAGACCGATCTCGGCGACGGCTGGGAAGATCCCGAGGTGCACCGTGACCCGGCCGCAAAGCGCGAATCGGCGCTTCGCATGGGCGTGAATCTCTTCGCCTACGCCGTGGGGTACGGCGAATGAGCGGCGTCGCGACCAGCCGGGCGCTGAACCGGCTCTCCCGGCCGCTCCGGATCCGCGCCCGCACCGGATGGCTCGCCCTGGGCCTCGGCTCGGCAGCGCTCCTCCTTGGAGCCGCGGCCTGGGCGGTGCGCCTGGGTTGGATCGCGGCACCGCACTGGGTGCTCGTCGCGTGGGTGGCCGTAGTCGTGGCGCTGGGGGCGCTGTCCTACCTCGCCTGGGTCGCGGTGGGCGCGCTCTCCCAGGTGCGCGTCGCCAAGCGGCTGGAGGAGCTGGGTGCCTGGCGGCGGGGAACGCTGACGGCACTCCTCGACCAGCCCGCCCACGGCACCAGCGACTCGCTGCTGGCGCAAGCCGATGCGGCACAGGCGAGCGAGGTCGAGCGGCGCGGCGGCGCGGCGGTCGAGCCGCTGGCGCGCCCGGTCCGGGCCATCGGCTTCGCGGGGCTCGTGGTCCTTCTCGTCGGCTTCGTCGCGTTCACCTCGGCGGGACCGGTGGGGGGCGCAGCCGCGGCGCTCTGGCATCCGGGCCGGGCGTGGAGAGCGATGGTAGCGCCGGTTCGGATCGCCGCCGATCGGAGCGTGGTGGATCGGGGCGACTCGGTCGGGTTCCGAGTCGAGGCCATCGGGCGCCGGACCGCGACGCTCTGGCTGCGGGCGCCGGGGGAGGAATGGCGGCCGCGCGCGGTGCGCTTGGATTCGCTGGGGAACGCCACGCTGTCGAGCGGACCGCTCGCCAGCGACGTCTACGCGCGGGTGACCAGCGGCAGTCGGACCTCCGACACGGTCCTGGTGAAGGTGCGCCTGCCGGTGTTCCTCGGCTCCCTCACCGTCACCGCGCACTATCCCGGGTATCTCGATCTCGAGTCCGAGCCGGTCCCCACCGATGGCGACACGCTGCTCCTGCCCGCCGGCACTCGTCTGGAGACCAGGGGCGAGGCCACCGCGCCGCTTTCCTTCGCCGCGTGGGAGACGGAATCCCGCAAGCAGGCGCTGGCCGTGAGTGGGGGGGCGTTCTCCGGTGCATTCGTCCCGCCCGCATCGGGCGAGTACCGGCTCGCCCTCGCCGGCGCGAACGGCGCACCGCTCGCCGGCGATACCGTGCGTCTCGCGGTGCGCGTCGTGGCCGACAGCGTCCCTGCCGTGGAGATCCCGGTGCCCGGCGCGGACACCCTGGCGCCGCTGAGCCTCAGGGTGCCGCTGGTCGTGGACGTGCGGGACGACTACGGCATTACCGCGGTCGCCGTGGTGAGCCGTCGGATCAGCCGGCTCGGCACGGTGGACTCGGCCAGCCGCGACACGCTCACCGTTCCGGACGAGCGCCCCGACCGTGCGATCCTGACTCACACACTCGACCTCAACCGCCGCGGACTGCTGCCCGGCGACACCGTGCGGTATTACGCCGTGGCGGCCGACAACACGCCGCAGCGGCAGAGCGGCCGGTCGCGCGAGTTCGTGCTCCGCCTCCCCACCATGAGCGAGGTTCGCGCGGCGCAACGGGTCGCGTCGGAGGACGTGAGCAGCCAGCTCGACTCGATCGCGCAGGGGAGCCGCCGGCTCGAGCGGCAGACCGAGGACCTCGCCCGCGAGCGGCCGCGGGCCGGCTCGACCGGGGAGCGCAGCGAGGAGTCGCTCTCCTATGAGCGGTCGAAGCGGGCCGAGGCCGTCGCGAAGGGCCAGCAGGAGCTCTTTCAGCAGGCGGAGGCGTTGAAGCAATCGCTCGAGGCGCTGCGGCAGAGTGCCGAGGCAGCCGGCGTGGGCGACTCGGCGTGGCAGCGGCAGCTTCAGGAAATCCGGGAGCAATTGGAGCGGGCGCTCTCACCGGAGCTGCGCGAGCGGCTCGCGGCGCTGCAGCGCGCCCTCCAGGACCTGGACGCCGAGCAGGCGAAGGAAGCGCTGGAGCGCCTGGCCGAGGCGCAGCGGGAGATGCGCGAGGCGCTGGAGCGCAGCCGGGAGCTGTTCAAGCGCGCCGCGATGGAAGGCGACCTCGCCAATCTCACCCAGGAATCCCGCGAGCTGTCTCGGGAGCAGCGCGAGTGGAACGAGCAGGTTCGCGTCGCGGACAGCTCGGGTGCGGCGGCGATGGAGCGCGAGCTCGCAGCACGCGCCGACTCGCTGTCCACGGGACTCGAGCGCCTCGCCAAGCAGATGGAAGCCGAAGCGCGGCGGGAGCGGTTCGAGGCTGGCGCCCAGCAGGCCCAGCAGGCCGCCGGCGAGATGAGCCAGGCGGCCCGCTCCGCCCAACAGGGCCGGCGCGGCCCGGCGAAGGAGCAGGGCGAGAAGGCATCGAAGTCGCTCGAGCCGCTCGGCGACCAGCTCCAGCGCGAGCGCGAGACGATGCAACAGCAGTGGCGTGAGGAGGTCCTCCAGGCGATCGACCAGGCCCTCGCCGAGACCGGCCGTCTCGCTGAGCGCCAGCTCGGCGTCCTGGAGGCGCTCCGGAGCGGCGCCGAGGCGGGAGCGCAGCTGCGGGCGGAGCAGGGAGCGATCGAGGAAGGGGTGCAGCGCCTGCTCGAACAGGTGCGGAAGACGGCGGGAAAGAACGCCCTCGTGCCGGCGCAGATCGGCGGCGCCCTCGGCGGCGCCCAGCTGCAGATGCAGAAGACACGCGAGGCGATCGCCTCGGCGGTGCCCAACGTCCGTGAGGGGGCGGAGCAGGCGGGCGGGGCGGTGGACGCGCTCAACGCGGCCGCGCACCAGCTCCTCCGCGCGCGGGGCGACGTGTCGGGCTCGGAGTCGGGGTCGGGACTGGTCGAGGCGATGGAGCGGATGGCGGAGCTGGCGAAGCAGCAGGGTGGCCTCGGCCAACAGGCCGCCGGGATGCTGCCGCTAGCCGGCTCGGCCGGGATCCAGCAGGAGCTGCGCCGGCTCGCCAACCGGCAGCGGGCGCTGGCCGAAGAGCTTCAGCGCATGCAGGGACAGGGGAACATGCCGGGCGCCGGAGAGTTGGCCGACGAAGCGAAGGAGCTGGCGCGCCGGCTCGACGCTGGCCGTCTCGATCGCCAGATCGTCGAGCGGCAGGAGCGACTCTTCCGGCGGATGCTCGACGCGGGCCGCACGCTTCAGGGGAAAGAGGAAGACGAGCAGAAGGAGCGGGAGAGCACGACCGCTGCCGACGACACTGTGAGGCTTCCGCCCGCGCTTCGCGCCAAGCTGACCGCCGACGACGGCTGGCTCCGGGTGCCGACCTGGGACGAGCTGCAGCGGCTCTCGCCGGAGGAGCGCAGGCTGGTGGTAGATTACTTCCGCCGCCTTTCCGAGTCCCCCGCGAGGTAAACGATGTCCTCTTTCCGCCTCGTCAGTGTGCCTCTCGCCCTGCTCTCGCTCTGCACCGTGCCCGGTACGGCCGCCGCGCAGCAGGCCACGATGCCGCGCGCCTTCGAGCTGGAGCGCCGCGGCAACTACGACGCGGCGGCCGAGGCGTATCGCGGCATTCTGTCCCGGAAGCCTGGTGACGTCTCCGCCCTGTTGGGGCTCGAGCGCGTGTTGCTGCCACTCAACCGGAGCCTCGAGATCGTGCCCGACGTCCGTGCGGCGCTGGCGGCGAACCCGTCGAGCGCGGCGCTGTACGGAGTCGCGCTGCGAGCGTGGGGTGCGGCCGACCAGCCGGACAGCATGCGCGTGGCGGCGGAGCGGTGGGCGCGGTTCGCGCCCCGCGACGAAGCGCCGTACCGGGAGTGGGGAGCGGCGGCCCTGGCGGGACGCCACCGGGAGGGCGCCCTGCACGCGTACCGGCTCGGGCGCGAACGCCTGGGTCGCGGCGACGTGCTGGCGGCCGAGATGGCGCAGCTCGCCATATCGGATGGCGATTACGCCACCGCGGCGCGCGAGTGGCTTCCCGCCGTTCGCAGGCTACCGGGATATCGCGTCACGGCCGTAGCCACGCTGGGCCACGCGCCGGTTTCCAAGCGCCCGGAGATCCTGCGGATCCTCTCGGCCGAGCCCGATTTCACCGCGCGCCGCCTGGAGTCGGAGCTTCGGGTGAAGTGGGGCGATCCGATCGGGGGACTGGCGGCGCTCGAATCGGGGCTGCCGCAGGCTCGCGGGCAGGGCGTCGAGGCCTTGCGCGGCCTGGTGGAGCAATTGCGGATGCAGCGGACCCGCGACGGCCTGCTGGCGCAGGGCCGCGCCCTCGAGGCGATCGCCTCGCGCCAGCCGGCGAGCCAGGCGGCGCGCACTCGCCTCGAGGCGGCACAGGCCTACTCCGCCGCCGGCGACCGCGAGGCGGCTCGGCGCATGCTCTCCGGTCTCACCGACGACCGCTCGGCTCCCGGGGCGGTGTCGGCCGGCGCCGCGACCGCGCTTCTCACCGTGCTCATCGGCGAGGGCAAGCTGAGCGAGGCGAGCCGCCGCCTCACCGAGCTCCGCCCGCAGCTGAGCGGGGAGGAGCATGCCGAGCTCTCGCGGGCGCTGGTCACGGCCTACATCCGTCTGGGCGAGCTCGACCGCGCCGACTCGGTGCTGGGCCGGGACAGCACGATCGAAGGATTTGCGCTCGCCGGACGCATCAGGCTCTACCGTGGAGACCTCGACGGCGCGGTCGAGGGCTTCAAGCAGGCCGGTCCGTATGCCGGCGATCGCGCCGACGCGACCCGCCGGACGATGCTGCTCGCGATGCTTCAGCCGATCGAGGCCGACACGCTCCAATCGTTGGGTGCGGCACTCCTGCGGCTGGAACAGGGCGACACCAGTCGCGCCGTCGCGGAGCTCGAGGCGGTCGCGGGCGACCTCCCGGCCGCCAAGGGTGGCGCGGAGCTGCACCTGCTGGCGGGACGGCTGGCGGCGGCCAAGGGTGACCCGGCGCTGGCCGAGCGGCTCTATCGCGAGGCGGCGTCGAAAGTGGCGCCGGCCACCGCCCCGGCGGCCGAGCTGGCGCTGGCGGAGCTCCTGCTGGCCGGCCGACGCACCTCGGAGGCCGTGACGCAGCTGGAGCATCTCATTCTGACCTATCCCGAGAGCGCACTGGTCCCGCAGGCCAGGCGCGCACTCGACATGGCCCGCGGCGCGGTGCCCCGGACGTGAAGCGTCGCGAGTTCGTCACCCGCGCCGGGGCGGGGCTCGTCGCGCTGACTCCGGGGCTTTCCCGGCTGCCCGTCCGAGGCCGGGCCGCGCCCTGGCTGTTGGTGCCCATGGACGACGCCCAGTCGGACCATCTCAAGGCCTACGGCCTGGCGTTCCGGCTGCTCGAGCGCGGCGGGAAGGCGGAGTGGTTCCTCAACTACCGCGGCGGCGCGTTCCTGCTGCCGGCGGACGGTGTGACCAGCCGCGACGCGGCACTCGCGGGCGTCACCACCGAGCCGCTGGATGACGGGCGGCTGGTCGAGGTGCGAGGCGAGATTCAGAACGAGAACATGGACGCCGTCCCTCTGGAAAAGGCACCCAAGGTCGCGGTGTACGCGCCGCCCAACGCCGCCCCCTGGGACGACGCCGTGACCATGGCGCTCAACTACGCGGGCATCAAGTTCGAGAAGATCTGGGACCCGGAGGTGGTGGGGCAGGGGCTCCGCACGTACGACTGGCTGCATCTCCACCACGAGGATTTCACCGGCCAGTTCTCGAAGTTCTTCCTCAGCTACGCCGGGGCTCCTTGGCTGGTGGAGATGGTGGAACAGAACCGGGCGATGGCTCGGTCCCTCGGCTATACCTCGGTGCCCGCGGAGAAGCGCGCCGTCGCGCTCGCCATCGGGCAGTACGTGGAGCGCGGCGGATTTCTCTTCGCGATGTGTACCGCGACCGAGACCCTCGACCTGGCGCTGGCGGCGGATGGCGTGGACATCGCGGCCGCGTACGCCGACGGCTCTCCAATGGACCCCAACGCCACGGCGGGGATGCGGTGGGAGCGGGCGCTGGCGTTTCAGGACGCGCGGCTCGAGCTGAGCCCGACGATGCCGGTCTACTCCGACATCGACGGCCACCAGGTGAACTCGCCCGACCGGCGTCAGCCGCTGGGATCGTTCACCCTGTTCAATTTCAGCGCCAAGATCGATCCGGTGGCGACGATGCTGGTCCAGAGCCACCGCCAGGTGATTCCCGACTTCTACGGGCTCACCACCAGCTTCGCCCGCAGCCGGCTCAAGCCGGGCGTGACCGTGCTGGCGGAGGAGATCGGCGCGCCGTGGGTGAAGTACATCCACGGCGAGCGGGGGCAGGGGACCTGGACCTTCTTCGGCGGCCACGATCCGGAGGACCCGCAGCACCAGATCGGTGACGCGCCGACCGACCTCTCCCTGCATCCGCATTCGCCGGGCTACCGGCTGATCCTCAACAACGTGCTGTTCCCGGCCGCGAAGAAGAAAGAACTCAAGACTTGAGCGAGCGCATCGCCCCGGGTGTCCGGGCCTTCCTCGCGGGCGAGATCGCCGCCGCGGGGGGGCGAGAGGTGTCGTTCGTCGCGGGGGTGGACCGCGACGGCGTCGTGACGGCGGCGCGGGCCGTGGCCCGCGGCACGGTGGACCTGGTCCTCGCCCTTCCGGGGACCGCGTCCCGGGGTGAGATGCTGCTGCACAATCACCCGAGTGGGCACCTCGATCCCTCGCCCGCCGACCTCAACGTCGCCGCCCGCCTGCATGACGGGGGCGTGGGCTTCGGCATCATCGATAACGGCGCGACCGAGCTCTACGTGGTGGTCGAGGTGCCGCGCGACCGCGAGATCAGCCGGATCGATCCCTTCGACGTGATCGACACGCTGGGCGAGCGCGGCCCCATCGCCGCCCATCTCGGCCAGTACGAGGACCGCCGCAGCCAGCGGGACATGGTTGCCTACATCGCCGACGGGTACAACGACGGGGGCGTGCAGCTGATGGAGGCGGGCACGGGCGTCGGCAAGTCGTTCGCGTATCTGGTGCCGGCGCTCGCCTGGGCGCGGACCAACCAGGAGCGGACGATCGTCAGCACCAACACGATCAACCTGCAGGAGCAGCTGGTCGGGAAGGACCTGCCGCTCCTGCGCGATGCGCTGTCGACCGAGGACTACACTCCGAGCTTCGCGCTGCTCAAGGGCTGGCGGAACTACCTCTGCCTCTCGCGCCTGCACCAGGCCGTCGGATCCCAGCGTACGCTCCTGGAGCCGGACAAGCTGGACGAGCTGGTCGGCCTGTCGGAGTGGGCGGGTCACACGGCGGACGGAAGCTTGAGCGACCTGCCGGCGACGCCCACGCCCGAAGTCTGGGACGAGGTGAGCGCCGAGGCGGACCTCTGCCCCCGACTCAAGTGCCCGCACTTCGACCGCTGCTTCCTCTTCCGGGCTCGCCGGCGGGCGGCCGAGGCCGACATCGTGGTGGTGAACCACCATCTACTCGCGGCCGACCTCTCGGTTCGACGGGCGCAGGACAACTGGGAAGAGGCCGCGGTCCTGCCGCCCTACCGGCGCCTCGTGCTCGACGAGGCCCACCACCTCGAGGAAGTTGCCGCCGGGCACCTGGGCGTGCAGGTCACCAGCCGGTCGGTGCGCCGGCTGCTGTCGCGGTTCGAGCGGAACGGCCGTGGGCTCGCCCCGACACTGGCGCATGAGCTCGCCGCGAGGAGCGATCCGCCGAGCCGGGAGAGTCTCGAGGTCCTGCAACAGCGGCTCTTCCCCGCGCTCGCCGACGCGCGGCGCGCGAGCGACGGCCTGTTCCACCGGCTCTACGAGCGGCTCGCCGAGGCCCCGGCGGGGCAGCTCCGTCTGGGCGACGACTTCGCCGTGGATCAGATCTGGGACGAGGGACTCGCGTTCGACCTGGACGCCTCGCTCACCGCGTTCCGTGCGCTGCGCGAGAGCGTGGAGACGATCGCCGACCGGCTCGCCCAGTCCGACGACACCGAGCGGAGAGGGCAGATCCTGCTGGAGCTGCGTGGCGCGCTCCGGCGCCTCGACGCCGTGTCGGACGGGCTCAACCGCGCCCTCCGGCCGGCCGGCGGCGGCCCGCCTACGGTGCGGTGGATGGAGCGCACGACGCGGGGACAGAACGTCCAGCTCTCGGCGGTGCCCCTGGACCTCGCGCCGATGCTGCGCGAGCTGCTGTTCGACCGGCTGGACACCGTGGTTCTCACCAGTGCGACGTTGGCCGCGAGCGGCGACTTCGAGTTTCTGGAAGGGCGGCTGGGACTCGGCGGCGACGACTCCCCAGTGACCGAGCGCCAGATCTTCTCGTCGCCATTCGATTACCCGTCACAGTGTCTCTTCGGCATTCCGACCGACCTGCCGGAGCCCCGGGAAGACGAGATCGCCCATGGGGCGGCGGTGGTTCAGATCGTCTCGGACCTGGCGTACGCCTCGGACGGTGGGATGTTCGTCCTCTTCACCAGCCACGCCTCGCTCCGGCGCGCCGCGGCCGAGCTGCGGCTGGCGCTGGGGACCCGGTGGCCGCTCCTGGTCCAGGGGGAGGCGCCGCGCGATGCGCTGCTCCGCCGGTTCCGCGAGGCGGAGAACGCGATTCTCCTCGGCACCGATTCGTTCTGGGAAGGGGTGGACGTGCCCGGCCGCGCGCTCCGCGCCCTGGTGATCAACAAGCTACCTTTCAAGGTTCCGTCGGAGCCGCTCACCGCGGCGCGGCTGGAGCGGCTCGCCGAAGAGGGGCAGGACGGGTTCTTCCACTACCTGCTCCCCCATGCCGCCCTCAAGCTCAAGCAGGGGTTCGGCCGGCTGATCCGCAGCCGGAAGGACCTCGGCGTGGTGGTATTGCTCGACAGCCGGGCGGTGACCAAGCGGTACGGACCGTTACTGCTCAGCGGACTTCCCCGGGCGGAACGGGTCGTCGGTACCTGGACGCAGGTGCGCGCCAAGTGCGAGGACTTCTTCGCCCGGTACGGGATCGGAGCCATCGTATGACCCCTCTTCGGCCGTCGAAGATCATCGGGATCGGCCGAAACTACGCCGCTCACGCGAAGGAGCTGGGCAACGAGATGCCGGCGGTCCCGATCATCTTCTTCAAGCCTCCCACCTCGCTGATCGGCGACGGTGACACCATCCGGCTGCCGAGCGTCTCCCAGAGAGTGGAGTTCGAGGCGGAGATCGGCGTGGTGATCGGGTCCAAGATTCGCAACCTGGGGCCGGCGGAGGCGGTACGGGCCATCGCCGGGTACACCTGCGTGAACGACGTCACCTGCCGCGATCTCCAGAAGGAGGACGGCCAGTGGGGCCGGGCGAAGGGATTCGACACCTTCTGCCCGGCGGGACCCCGGGTGGCACAGGGCCTCGACTGGCGCAACCTCGAGATCATCTGCCGGGTGAACGGCGTCGAGCGGCAGCGCGCGCGGGCCACCGACATGCACTTTCCGATTCCGGACCTGGTGTCGTTCCTGAGCGGCATCATGACCCTCGAGCCCGGGGACCTCATCGCGACCGGAACGCCGGCAGGCACGGCGCCGATGCAGGACGGCGACCGGGTCGAGATCGAGATTCCCGGCGTCGGCGTGCTCTCCAATCCAGTGAAGGACGATCACCAATGATCGAGATCAGCGATCGCGTCAAGTCGCTGCCGGGCTACCCTCTCGCCGAGATCCCCAGCATCAAGCGCCGGCTCATCGAGTCAGGGTTGGACGTGATCGATCTCGGGGCGGGCGACAACGACACGCCGCCGCCCTCGATCGCGGTGAGCGCGATGACCGAGGCGCTGGCCGATCCAGCCTACAGCAAGTACGGATTCCAGCAGGGGCTGCCGGCGTTTCGCCAGGCGGCCAGCCGCTGGGTCGAGCGGCGCTTCGGCAAGC
>CAYPAE010000030.1:0-3739 GCA_964408595.1 uncultured Gemmatimonadaceae bacterium
GAGGTGCACAGCCCGGTTCAGACGTGGTCGCCGATCGACGGGGCGTACGTGCTGAACTGCCCGACCTACGCGATCAGCGTGCGCCCGGAGGATTCGGCGGCGTGACCTGGAACAGGAAGAGTCTCCCGCCTTTGGTCTTCCGGAACGGCAGACGGTCGCGAACCGGGCGGCGCGCGTAGCGGAAGACGTGGACCCGCCCATAGGGCGAGAGCGCGCGCTTGAGCTGAGCCTGATCGTAGATGCCCCGCTTCGCCGGATCGCCCCCCTCTTCGCCGATCGGCGTCGTCCCCACGACCGATCCTCGGGGCGCGAGATAGCCGACCAACTCTCCCACCAGACCCGAGTCGTCTCCCACGTTCTCCAGCACCTCGTTGCAGTAGATGATGTCGAACTGTCCCGGACCCGGCGGCACCGTCGTGAACACCGGCCGCGCCGCGGCCGCGCGGAATTGCTTCGCCTGGGCGATCGCCGCGGGGGAGATGTCGTAGCCCACTGCCTCCGCGCCCATCTGCTGCAGCCGGAGGGTAAATACTCCGTCCATGCAGCCGAAGTCGAGCACGCGCTTCCCTTCGGGCGGGTAGCGGCGCAGGAGCACCCGCTGCCGCCACTCGAGATGGGTGAGTCGCCAGTCGAGATCGAGCGCGCGCGGACCGTGCTGCTCGAGCCAGGCGCGGTACTGGCTGTCGTACTCGTCGGCCGCGGCCGGTCGCGCGAGCGTGTGGACCATCAGGAAACCGCCTCCCGTGCGACCGAGCCGGCGAACTCGTGCCCGATCCGGGCGAGGTCCCCGGCGACCCGGTCCCAGTTGTAGTACGTCTCGACCGCGCGGCGGCCGGCCCTGCCGAGCCGGGCACGGAGCGTTGCGTCATCGAGCAGGCGACGGAGCGGATCGCTCACCGCGTCGGCGCGCTCGGCGTCCACCAGCAGGCCGGTCTCGCCGTCCCGCACCGCTTCGGGGATTCCCCCACTCCGGCCCGCGACCACCGGAATGCCACACGCCGAGGCCTCCGCGATCGAGATCCCGAACCCTTCGACCCGCTGCTCCATCAGTCGCGACACGCCAAGATAGACCTCGGCGCAGTTGTAGATCGCGGGCAGGTCGCGATCGGGGACGTCGGTGAGGAACCGGACCCGGTCCGCGACGCCAAGCTGGCGGGCCTCCTCCTCGAGCGAGCCCAGCTCCTCGCCCGATCCGACCACCGCGTATCGCAGGTCGGGATACTGGTTCCGGAGCTGGGACAGCGCCCTGAGCGCGGTGTCGATCCCTTTGTGACGCGTCAGGCGTGCGACCGAGAGGAGCCACCGGCCTTCGCCGAGACCGTAGCGCTCCCGCGCGGCGGCGGTGTCCACCCCCGGGCGGAAGAAGACGTGATCGGCGCCAAGCGGAACCACCTGCACCTGGCGGTCGGCCGGCTCGATCTCCAGCTCGCTGAGCAGTGTGAGGCACCGCTCCCGGGTCCACTGGCTGTTCGCCACCAGCACCGCGGCCGAGGAGAGCAGCGCCCGCGCCGTCCTCCGCTTGAGCAGCGACTGGTGGATCTGGTGCTGGAGAATCAGGAGATCGCCGCCGTGCAGCAGCACACCGAACGGCGTGCCGAGCCGCTCCATCGTCCATTTCGCCGGATAGGCTGCCGGCTTCATGTTCCCGCACCAGATGAACTCGGCGCCGCACTGCCGGGTGAGCATGGCGGCGCGGCGGGACCAGAGCAGCAAGCCCTGAAAGGTCCGGAGTCGCCGAGCCGGCACCGGCAGCCGATCCACCCGGTTGGGGAACGTGGCGTCCACGTCGGGGGCGCCCGGGTGCTGTCCGGTGGAGACGACGAGAGAGCCGGGCGGATACCGCTTGGCCAGCTCCGCCATCCACCGTGCGATGCCGCCGCCGATCGGAGGGAAGTCGTAGGTGAGCAGGAGCTGCGGCGCCATCCGGCTAATCTACTCGATGACCGCGAGCAGCGCGGCTTCGTATCGGTCGATCATGCGGCCCAGCGGGAATTCGGCCTCGATCCGGCGCCGGGCGGCGTCCCCCAGCCGGTCGCGACGCCCGGGATCGGCCAGAAGCTCCCGCACCGCCCTCGCCAGCGCGGCGGCATCGCTCGGCGGCACCAGGACGCCGGTGTCTCCGTCGCGGCCGAGAAGCTCCCCGGTGCCACCGGCGTCGGCCGCGACGACAGGGCGGCCGCACGCCATCGCCTCGCCCACCGCGTTGGGGAAGATCTCCTTGAGCGACGGGTGAACCACCACATCCGCCGCGGCGAGAGCGCCGACGATTTCCGCGGACTCCAGCAGGCCGGTGAACACCGCGGGCAGCCGCGCAGACCGGGCCAGGCCCCTGAGCTCCTCCTCCCGGCCACCATCACCGCACACGAGGTAGAGCACCGGCGTCCCCGAGGCGTTGAGCTGGCCAAGCGCCGTGATCGCGACCTCGTGGCCCTTGTTCCGGGTGAGCCTGGCCGTGGTGAGCACCACCTGCGCGTCGCTCCGGATCTGGTAGCGCTCGCGGAAGGCGCGGCCCGCCTCCGGGTGCGGCGCGTAATGCTCGAGGTCGTAGCCGTTGGGAATCCGGAAGCCGCGAATCCGCCCGATCCAGGGCGTGTGCGCGATCGCGTCTTCCTGAATGTATTGGGACTGGTAGACGCAAGCGGTCACGCGCTTCAGGTAGGCGCGGTCCATCAGGTCGTTGCGGGGCCGGCGATAGTTCAGGTTGTAGCGGTAGACGATGCGGGCGGGGTGCAGCAGGGTGGCGTAAGCGGCGAGGCGCACGTCGCGCGGGGTGTCCACCACCAGCGCGTCGGCTCGAATCTGCCGGAGGATCCGGAGCAGCGCCCACACTTCGCGCGGTCCGGTGTTCCGCCCCGGGATCTCGGTCACCGGGAGCTCCATCGTCGCCAGCCTCGAGGTGAGCCGGGGCGCGGCAGTCACCAGGCGGGCCACATGGCCGCGCTCGCCGAGACCTCGGGCCAGCTTGGCGTAGCTCGAGCCGGAGCCGCGCCAGCCGTTGGCGGATGTCAGCAGGGCTACACGCATCGCTGAGCTATGATAGTCGCCGGGCGACGTGGGTCGGACGCTAGCGATGGCGCGCCGCCCGCACGATCTGGGATCCGCCACTCAGCCGGGTGATCTCCCCACCGGGCGACGCGGCGTGAGACCCGCCGACCTCTCGCCCGATGGAGATCACGTCCGCGGCGACTCGATCCCAGTTGTAGTGGGTCTCAACCGCCCGGCGTCCCGCGGCGCCCATGCGCCGGGCCAGCTCCCGGTCCTCGAGGAGGAGCCGCACCGCGGCCAGCACCGGCTCCGGATGGCTCGCATCCACCAGCATTCCCGTCTCGCCTTCGCGCACCGCGTCCGGGATTCCGCCGCCGGATCCGCCGATCACCGGCACCCCGCAGGCGGAGGCCTCCGTGAGCGAGATGCCGAACCCTTCCACCATCAGCTCCGCCGGGCGGGAGAGCCCCAGGTAGATCTCGGCCACGTTGTAGATCGCCGGCAGGTCGCCGTCGGGGACGGCAGTGAGAAACCGCACCCGGTCGGCGACGCCCAGCTCCCGCGCCAGCCGCTCGAGGTCACCCTGCTTGACACCCGATCCCACGACCGCGTACCGCAGGTCGGGTGCCTCGTCGCGGAGCGCGGCGAGGACACGGAGGCCGGTGTCGATCCCCTTGTGGGCTGCGAGCCGGGCCACGGTGAGGAGCCAGCGGCCGGGCCCTAGGCCGTAGCGCTCCCGGGCCGCGCGGGGATC
>CAYPAE010000030.1:3749-10922 GCA_964408595.1 uncultured Gemmatimonadaceae bacterium
CTGGTGAGGGACGAGCGCGAGCGAGCGCGAAAGGGACTCGCGGGCCGCGCTGGGGTCGAGTCCCGGGCGGAAGCGCCCCGGATCGGTGCCCAGCGGGACGGTGCGGATCTCCACCGCGCCGGGGTCGAGCCCCAGCTCGCCCAGCACCGTGCGACAGAGGTCCGCGGTCCAGCGGCTCACCGCCACGAACACCGCGGGCGTACCGAGCAGCAGGCGGCCGGCGAGGCGCTTGGTCGTGGAGCGCAGCCGGTGGCGGAGCAGGAGGAGCTCGGTGCCATAGAGGAAGACGCCGTGGGGGATGCCGAGGCTCCGAGTGACCCAGTTCGCCGGGTACGCCGCCGGCTTGAGGTTCCCGCACCAGATGAGCTCGGGCCGCACCGCTCGCGCCAGGACGGCGGCGCGCCGGCACCAGGGCACCCACCCGGGGACCGCCCGGAGCCGACGGCTCTCGATCGGCATCCGGTCCACCGGATGGGGGAACCCGGCGTCAACCTCCGCGCTCCCCGCGGAAGAGCCGGTTGAGACGACGAGAGCGCCAGGCGGGTAGCGCCTGGCCACCTCGCCCATCATGCGGGAGATCCCCCCGCCCATCGGCGGGAAGTCGTACGTGAGGAGGAGGTGAGGCGGCATCGCGCTAATCTACATCATCCCGCCACCGACTCGATCGCCGAAGCATAGGCCCGCTGCATCCGCTGGAGCGAGAACTGCTCGAGCACGCGACGCCGGGCGGCATCTCCCAGGGCCGCGCGGCGCGGCTCGTCCCGCAGCAGCTGGTGGAGGAGCGCGATGAAAGTGTCGTTGTCGTCGGCCGGAGCGAGGAGCCCGGCATCGCCGACAACTTCGGGGACCGCGCCCCCCGCGACGGCGAGCACCGGTCGCCCGCACGCCATCGCCTCGAGCACGCTGAGCCCGAACGTCTCCACCTTTCCGGCATGGACGAAGCAGCGGGCGGCATTGTACGCGCCGCGGAGCAGGTCGGGACCGAGGTGGCCGAGAAACCGTGCGTCCACGCCGAGGTCGCGGGCCCGCATGCGGAGCCGCTCCCCGTGGGCACCCTCGCCACAGATCAGCAGCGGCGGGACCGAGGCGCCGAGACGGGCCCAGACGTCGAGCAGGAAATCGTAGCGTTTGTCGAGCGTGAGCGACCCCACCGCGAGGACGAACTCCTCTCCCTCGAGCCCTTGCGCGGCGCGGAACTCGGCGGCCGCCGAAGGATCGGGCCGGAACGACTCGGCGTCCACCGCCTCGCGGATCACCCGGTGGGGTCGCCGGCGCAGGTAGCCGGCCTGGGCGAGGGCGCGTTCCGCCGAGGTCTCGCTCACGAAAACGGTGAGCCCTACCTGGCGGTAAGCCAGCCGGGTCAGCAGGTCGCCCGGCGGGCGTGAGCGGCTCAAGTTGTACTTGTTCACGATGGCGACGCGGCGGGCCACCGAGGCGAGCGCGGCGAGGCGGAGATCCCGCGGGCGGTCCACCAGGACCACGTCGGCGCCGATCCCCGCCAGCACCCGCGCGAGGACGCGAGCCTCGCGCACCCCGGTGTTGCCGGTAAGCACCCGGCCGGTGGGGAGCCCCAGCGCGACGAAGGCGTCGGCGACCCGCGCGTCGCCTGCCAGCATGTGGGCGGAATGACCCTGCTCCTGGAGCCCCTGCGCGACGCTGGCCAGGCTCACCCCCGAGCCGCGCCAGGTCCGTGCCGAGGTGAGGAAGGCCACGCGGAGCGGCCGGCTCACGACTCCTCCCGCCTGCCCCGCCCCAGATCCCACAAGTGAGCGTACTTGAGGAACGCGGTGTAGCCGCCGAGCACCGACGTCACGAAGCCGAGCCGGCCGTCGAGACAGCCGCCTTGGAGGAGGTACGCCCGGAGGAAGCGGGCCAGCGGGCGCCCGCTCAGGTCCCACAGCCCGGCCCGCTCTCCCTGCTCGAAGAGATCCTGGGCGCCCCAGCGGGCGTAGCGGTTCATCTTTTCGACTTGGTGCCCGAGGTCGCGGTAGGGAACATGGACCAGCGGAGACTGGAGGCTCCCCGCGCCAGCCACCGGCTCTAGCGCCTCATGCACCCGCCGCTCGACGTATCGCCGTTCCCTGGTAAAGAGGCGGATTACCCAGTCCTTGCCCCACCGGCCCCGGGTGAGCTCCCGGCCGAGGTAGAAGTTCTGTCGCCGCACCCGGTAGACGGGGTGTGCCGGGGCCCCGATCACCGCGGTGAGCTCGTCCCGGAGCGGATCGGCGATCCGCTCGTCGGCGTCGAGGGCGAAGACCCACTGGTTGCGGGCCTGCGCGATCGCCGCGTTGCGCTGGGCGGCGATGGTAGGGCCGGTGCGCTCGAGCACGGTCGCGCCGGCGGCGCGGGCTGCCGCGACCGTGTCGTCGCGAGACCCGCCGTCGGCCACGAGTACCTCGTCGGCCCAGTCGAGCCGGCGCACGCATTCGCCGATCCGGTCGCCCTCGTCGAGCACCGGAATCACGATCGAGAGGGGGGCCCGGCGGCCGGCCATCGCGGCGCTCAGGCCGGCTTCCGCGCCACCAGCATCAGGCTGCGGCCGAAGAGCAGATCGGGCGAGAGGAGGTGCGCCGCGATCTCGCGGTTGGCCTCCCGCTGGCGCGGGTCGGTCTCCCGTCCGAGCGTGCGGCGGGTCGCGACCTGCACGATGGGC
The DNA here is from genome assembly GCA_964408595.1 of uncultured Gemmatimonadaceae bacterium. Lineage (GTDB taxonomy): Bacteria > Gemmatimonadota > Gemmatimonadetes > Gemmatimonadales > GWC2-71-9 > CAVVWJ01. The sequence goes on from CAYPAE010000030.1 coordinate 6,403, forward strand.
CAGGCCCACCCGTGAAGAAGTCCGTACTTCCGGATCCGATCGGTCGTCACCCCTTCGATGGTGAAGCCGGTGGTACGGAGGATGTATCGCAGCTCGTAGTAAGTGATCAGGTGGATGTGGTCGTGCACCGGCGCTTTGTGGTGCTCGTTCATCGGCTTGGTGGCCAACGGGAAGAAGCCGGTCCAGAAATAGCGCCAGCGGGAGGCGAGCCCGAGGATGTTCGGCGTCGAGAGCAGGAGTCGGCCGCGGGGCTTGAGCACCCGCCAGCACTCCCGGATGAAGGCGAACTGGTCCTCCAGATGCTCCACCCCTTCCAGGCAGCAGAGGTACTCGAACGTACCCTCATCGTAGGGCAGCCGCTCGGACAGGTCGGCGTACCGGACCGGGACCTCGGAGACCATGAACTGGTCGGGATAGAGGTCGCACGCCTCGACGGTGAAGCCGAGCTCGAGGAGTCGCCGGGCGAAGGCGCCGCTTCCCGCCGCCACCTCCAGCACCCGCCCCTGCCGCGGCCAGCCGGCGAACAGCTCCGCGGCGCGCACGTGGGTCTTGATGCAGGCGTAGACCGGAAGCCGCGCTGCGGCAGGGGCGGGCGCGCTCACACCAGGGTGTAGTTGCGGAACTCGAAGAGGCGGGCGCCGGTGACCCGCTCGATCGAGTCGGACAGGTAGAAGCGGAGAAACTCGGTCCTGAAGTGGGGCGGCTCCACTCGCCGCTCGGCATCGTGCCGCCGCGCGTCCACCCACTCACGCGCGGCCGCGGGATGGGTGCCGCGGAAGCGGGTGAGCCCGGGGAACCACGGCAGCAGCGGCCGGCGGGCCTCGCGCTCCTTCGACCAAGGGTAGATGACCGCACTTGCTTCGCGTTTGGCCCTGAGCGCCCGCGCCGGGCGGGCCCAGCCGTAGTGAAACATCTCGGCGTCGGTGAGCCGTGCCCGGATCTTCCGGTGGTCGGGTCCGACCCGGAACCCCTGCGCCCCCTGATAGGGGCGAATGCCGAGCGCCGGATCGAGCCGCACCGCCCGTACCTCCCGCCGGTACCAGCGCCGGTTTACCGCCACGGTGTCCATGTCGCCGTAGAAGTGGACGTAGCGCACCAGCAATCCCTCCACCCGAGGGTCGGCGTCGTGCTGCGCGACGGCGCGGGCGAGCGCCTCGGCGCCGCGCTCGTGCAGCACCTCGTCGGCCTGGATGTAGATCCCCCAGGGATGCCGGCAGGCCCGCATCGCCCGCAGCGTCTCGTCGCCAAGGACCTTGTTCTTGATCGTCATGTCCCATTCGGTCTCGAGAACCCGGATCTTCGGATCGCGGATCGAGCGGACCAGCTCCAGCGTGTCGTCCTCCGACCGGCCGACGTTCACCACGACCTCGTCGCAGACCGGCAGGATCGAGCGGATGCTCGCCTCCAGCGGAAAGTCGAGCTTGACGGCGTTGCGGACGATGGTGAAGCCGGAAATCGGGACCACGACCTGCCTCCGAAAGGGACGTCAGACCGGGGAGGAATCTGCCCGCGGTGCAGAGGCGGTGCAACGGAGCACCTCGCTATACACCGCCGCGGTGCGCTCCACGGTGCGCTCCAGTGAATACGTCTCCCGGGCGGTCCGTCGGGCGGCCGCGGACAGCCGCTCGCGCAGCGCCGCGTCGCCCAGCAGTCGTTCGATCGCCGTGGCCCAGGCGTCGGGCGCGGTGGGGGCGATGAGGAGACCGTCGGCGCCCTCGGTCACCAGCTCGAGGTTCCCCGCGGCGGCGGAAGCCGCCACCGGCTTGCCGAGTGCCATCGCCTCGAGCAGCGCCTGCGAGAACCCTTCCATCCGGGAGGGCAGAAGGACGATCTCCAGCAGTTCGTAGAGCGGTCGGATGTCGGAGGCGAAGGGGATGACGGCAACGGCGTGCCGGTCGGGGACCCGGGCGATCGCCGCCTCGAGTGGCTCGTCGGGCTCGACCCCGGCGAGAACCAGCCGGACTGGGGTCTGCACCTGCTCCAGCGCGGCGAGCACCACGGCCTGGTCCTTCCGCCGGCTCACGATTCCCACCGTCCGCCGGCCCGGCTCCCAGCCGATCCGGCCGCGCCATGACTCCAGCGCCATCGGTGAGAAGGGCACGTCGATGCGCTCCGCAACCAATCCGTTGGGCACCACGGCGATCTTGGACCGCGGGGTACCGCGGCGCACCAGCGCCTCGGACACGGCCCGGCTCACCGCGATCATCCGCGCGGCGACCCGGCTGGTGATCCAGTTCTCCAGGAAGAGCGTCCGCGGCATCTGCCGCCGGGTCGCCACGAAGGGCACGTCGAGCCGCCGGGTAAAGCCGAGCCAGGTGAGCGCGGCTCGGTCGCGGGCGCTCTGCGAGTTGACCAGCGCCACCCGCTCCCGCGCGATGAGCGCCGCCAGCTGCGCGGCGTTGCGCCGGGGGTCGTGGGGATGGAGCTGAAGCGGGAGCACCGCGAGGCCCGCCTCCTGGGCGAGCGCCTCCACCTCGGAGCCGGGAGGACAGACGAAGCGCACCCTCCACCCCGTTCGGGCGAGCCCGAGGCTCAGATGCAGCGCGGACGTCACCGACCCTGCGTTGCCGCCTTGGTGGAGCACCTGCATCACCGTTGGCATGGCCATGTGGCGGAGAAGATAATCCGGGGCCCGAGGGGCCGCAGCCGGCTTAGATTGGGCACCACATGCACATCGCCCTCTTCTTTTGGGGCCGTCTCCCGGTCCCCGACTACGGCGGGACCCAGCGAATGGTGGTCTGTCTCGCGCGCGGGCTGGCCGAGGCGGGGCACCGGGTGTCGCTGATCGCCGCGCCGGGGTCGGTGGTGCCGGAGGCCGAGCTGGTGCCGGTCGAAATGGAAACGGCCCGGCGACCCGACTTTTCGATCGAGCCGCACCTGCCGCCGGGGATGGATCTGCTGTTGTCGTTCGTGGAGATCCGCCGGCCCCCCACCGCGCCCTGGATCCACCGGTTGGCCGGGAACCGGAAGCCAGGCCAGTGCGGGCCGCCCAATACCATCTTCGTGAGCGAGAATCACGCGCGGCGGCACGGTGGCTGGGCCTGGGTCTACAACGGGCTCGATCCGGTGGACTTCCGCTTCCGGCGGGAGAAGGACGACTACGACCTCTTCCTGGGCCGGCTGCATCGCGCCAAGGGCTACCGGTGGGCGGCGGCGGGCGCCAAGCGCAGCCGCAAGCGACTGCTCCTCGCGGGCGGCTGGCGGCCGAGCCTCAGCCGGTATGTCCGCTACATCGGAAAGGTGGGCGGTGAGCGGAAGGCGGCGTTGCTTGCGGGGGCGCGGGTCTTGTGGATGCCGGCGCTGTGGGAGGAGCCGTGCAGCAACGCCATCCTCGAGGCACTGGTGAGCGGCACTCCGGTGCTCGGCACCCGCCGCGGCTCACTGCCCGAAATCATTTCACCTGACGTCGGGGCGCTGGGCGACTCGGTAGACGAGTTGGTGGCGCTCCGGCCGGCGCTGGACCGGATCGAGCCCGACGCGTGCCGGGCGAGGATCGAGCGCCATTTCACCCACCGGGTGATGACGGAGGGGTACCTGCGGATGTTCCGGGGCTATCTGGCGACCGGTCGTTTGCCCGAGGGGGTCTCTCTGGTTTAGGACGGAGCGGCCTGGCTCCTCAAATGTCCTCTCTAGTGTGACGTCCCGTTAATGGCTTGTGCAATACGCGCGACTTTGGTGAGGATCGATTCGGCGGTTGCGGTCCACGCGAAGGGAGCCGCCGTCCGGTTGTAGCGGGTGACAAAGGTATCGATGCGATGCACGAGCTCACGGACGGTGCGGAAGGAGCCCCGGCGAATGGCCCGCTGCGTGATCAAGCCGAACCAGCGTTCGACCTGGTTGAGCCAAGACGCATAGGTCGGCGTCAAGTGCAGGTGGTATCGCGGGCGGCGAGCGAGCCAGGCCTTCACCGTGGGGTGTTTGTGGGTGCCGTAATTGTCGAGGACCAGATGCACGTCCAAGGCGGTCGGGACGCTGGTATCCACGTGGCGCAGGAATGCGAGGAACTCTTGATGGCGATGGCGCCGCTTGCACTGGGTGAGGATTTCGCCGCTGTGAATATCGAGCGCCGCGAAGAGCGTCGTCGTGCCATGCCGGGTGTAGTCGTGCGTGAAGCCTTCCACGTACCCGAGGCCCATGGGCAAGTTGGGTTGGGTGCGCTCCAACGCTTGAATCTGACTCTTCTCGTCGACGCACAGCACCAGGGCGTGATCGGGCGGATTCAGATAGAGGCCAACGATGTCCCGAACCTTCTCCACGAAAAAGGGATCGGTCGACAGTTTGAAGCTGCGCGTCCGATGCGGCTGGACGCCGAAGAGGGCGAAGTAGCGTTGCACCGTGCTCTTGCTGATGCCCGTCTGCGCGGCGACCCCGCGCACGCTCCAGTGGGTCACGTCCTTGGGCCGCGTGCGGAGCACGGTCCGCAGCAGCTGCGCGACTTCTTCCTCATCGTGGGTGCGCGGCCGGCCGGGCCGAGGGGCGTCATACAATCCCGCGAGGCGATGAGCGCGAAACCGGGATCG
>CAYPAE010000031.1:0-10871 GCA_964408595.1 uncultured Gemmatimonadaceae bacterium
CGATGTGCATCGCGATGGTGTCGAGCGCGAGCAGCGGGTGCTCCCCGACGGCCAAGCCCAGCGGCACCACCTGGTCCACCGGAACTCCGAACTTGATCCCGCCCTGGCCGGTGGCGATGAACGGGTGGGTGTCGGCGGTGACGTCGGGATTGACCCGGATGCCGACCCGCACGGGGCGCCCGAGACGCGCCACGATCCGGCCAAGCGCGGCAAGCTCGGCGGTGGATTCGAGGTGCACGTGCCCGATTCCGGCCTCGACCGCGGCGGTCAGCTCCTCGTCGGTCTTTCCCACCCCGCTGAAGACGATGCGCTCGGGGTCGAACCCCGCGGCGAGCGCGCGGGCCAGTTCTCCTCCGGAGACGATGTCGGCGCCGGCACCCAGGTCGCGCAGGATCCGGAGAACCGCCAGGTTCGCGTTGGCCTTCACCGCGTATGCGATCCGGTGCGGCACCGGCGACAGCGCTTCGTCCAGCGCCCGGAACTGCCGGCAGATGACGTCCGCATTGTAGACGTATGCCGGCGTCCCGGAGCCGTCGGCGATGGCGGACAGCGGGACCCCGCCGAGATGGAGCGACGGCCCGCGATACTCCAGACCGGCATCGGCGAACAGCTGGGTCCTCTCCGCCCCGCCGCCCCGCTGCCCCGCCGCCCCGCGGGTCAGTACGCTCTCGCCCACACCGCCTCCGTCACGCTCGGCCGGCCGCACCACATGCAGGTGGCCGGGACCTCGGGCGAGCGGAACTCCTCGTCGGGCAGGACCCGGATCGTCGCCTTGGTCTTTTCCTTGATCTCCGCCTCGCACTCCCCGCGTCCGCAGAAGCCGGAGTAGATGAACCCTCCGCCGGCCTCGAGCTGGGCGAGGAACTGCTCCTTGGTGGCTCCCCGGATGCTGTTCGCCTCGCGGCGAGCCCGGGCGGTCTCCAGCATGTCGCGCTGCATGGCCTCCATCGCCGCCGTCAGCGTGGCGGCCAGCCCCGCCAGGGGAAGGCTTTCCTTATTGCCTCCGGTGCGCCGCGCCAGCATCACCGTGCCTGCCGCCACGTCACGCGGGCCGATCTCCAGCCGGAGCGGGACGCCCCTGGTCTCCCACTCGTAGTACTTCGCTCCCGGCTTCATCCCGTCCCGGGCATCGAGATGCACGCGGATGCCCGCCGCGGCCAGCTCCTTCCGGGTGCGCTCGGCGGTCTCGAGAACGGTGGTCCGCTCCTCATCGCTCTTGTAGATGGGGACGATGACCACCTGATACTGCGCCAGCCGCGGAGGGCAGATCAGCCCCGCGTCGTCCCCGTGGGCCATGATCAGCGCCCCCACCAGCCGGGTCGAAACGCCCCAGGAGGTGTTCCACACGTGGTCCAAGTCGCCCGACGCGGTCTGGAAGGTGACCTCGAAGGCGCGCGAAAAATTCTGCCCGAGATTGTGGCTGGTGCCGGCCTGAAGCGCCTTGTTGTCCTGCATCAGCGCCTCGCAACTGTACGTGCGCTTCGCGCCGGCGAACCGCTCGCTGTCGGTCTTCGCGCCGGTCAGCACCGGCATCGCCATCCACTCCTCCATGAAGGTGCGGTAGACCCCGAGCATGCGCCGGGCCTCCTCCTCCGCCTCGGCCTCGGTGGCGTGCGCGGTGTGGCCCTCCTGCCAGAGGAATTCCGTGGTGCGAAGGAACAGCCGGGTGCGCATCTCCCAGCGGACCACGTTGGCCCACTGGTTGATCAGCAGCGGCAGATCGCGGTAGCTCTGGATCCACTTGGCGTACATCGAATAGATGATGGTCTCCGACGTCGGCCGGATCACCAGGGGCTCCTCGAGCTCCTTGCCGCCGCCGTGAGTGACCACCGCCAGCTCGGGGGCGAAGCCCTCGACGTGCTCCGCCTCGCGGCTCAGGAAGCTCTGCGGAATGAAGAGGGGGAAGTAGGCGTTCTGGTGGCCGGTGTCCTTGAACATCTGGTCGAGGGCGCGCTGCATCTGCTCCCAGATGGCGTAGCCGTTCGGCCGGATGACCATGCACCCCCGCACCGGGCTGTAGTCCGCCAGCTCGGCCTTCGCGATCAGCTCGTTGTACCAGGCGCTGAAATCGGTCGCCCTGGGAGTCAACGCCCTCGATTCCGCCATCCGTGCTTCCTTTCGTGCTCTGACATCATCGCACCGCCTGCCCGACCAGGCTCCCCACCCTTTCCCGCACCGCCTCCCGCGCGACCGACTCCTGGGTCCTTCCCCGGAGATCCTTCACCATCACCTCGCCGCGGGCCCGGTCATCGGGCCCTACCACGACCGCCAGGCGGGCGCTTCGCGAATCGGCGAGCTTGAGCTGCTTGCCAACCGCCTGCGGGGCGAGCGCGTATTCCACCCGGAACCCGCCGTCCCGCAGCTCTCTGGCGAGGCCGAGTACGTGGGGCAGGTCGTCCTGGGTGATCGCGGCGAGGAAGACGTCGATGCTCGAGGCCGCCTCCGGCGCCAGCCCCCGGTCGCGGAGCAGCTCGCCCAGCACCACGTCGCCCATGCCGAAGCCGAGTGCGGGAAGATCCACCCCACCGAGTGACTGCAACAGGTTGTCGTAGCGGCCGCCGCCGCAGATGGCGCGCAGCTCGCCACGCGCGTCGAACAGCTCGAACACTGTCCCGGTGTAGTAAGCGAGCCCGCGCACGATGCTGAGATCCAGGTCGAGATATTCGCCGAATCCCATCGCCCCCAGCGCCTCGAACGTCCGCCGGAGCGGGTCGCCCTGCGCCAAGGCGCCAGCCAGGGCGCCGTCGAGCCCGGTGCCGAGACCGCGGAGGTCCGACCAGCTCCTCGCCCGCGCGATTCCCAGCAGCCGGCCGATCGTCGTGCTCGGGATTCCCGCGCCGGCCAGCCGAGTGACCGAGGTCTCCTCCGGACTGCGGCGGATCTTGTCGAATACCTGGTGCACCACCGGCACCTGTGGCTCGGCAACGCCGAGACCTTCCATGAGCGCCGTCAGCAGCCGGCGGTCGGAGAGTCGAACTCTGACGTCCTCCGGACCGAGTCCGAAGGCGCGCACGGCGTCGATCGCCAGCGCGGCGATCTCGACGTCGGCGAGATGGCCCGACTCGCCGATCAGGTCGCAGTTGAGCTGGAAGTGCTCTCGAAGCCTCCCCCGTTGCTGCCGCTCGTAGCGAAAGAGCTGCGGGATGGAGAACCACCGGATCGGCTTCTTGAGTCCGTTGGCGCGCGCCGCCACCATCCTGGCGAGCGTCGGTGTCATCTCCGGCCTCAGCGACACCTCCCGGCCGCCCTTGTCGGTGAAGCTGTAGAGCTGCCCGACGATCTCGTCCCCGCTCTTGGCGGTGTACAGCTCGAGCGGCTCGAGCGGCGGGCCGTCGTACTCCTCAAAGCCGTACCGCGACGCGACCTGCCGCCAGGTCCGGAAAATGTGATCCCGGAGCGCCAGATCGGCTGGATAGAAGTCGCGAAATCCCGGCAGGGCCTTGGGTTGCATGGGCAGCAAGATAAGGGGGCAATCAGCTATCAGCTATTCAGGTAGCAGGCGGGGCAGCGGGGCGGCGGGGCAGTTACAGCACACCTGCTCGCATCGCGAACTGCCCCGCCGCCCCACTGCCCCGCTTCAAAGTCCCAGCTCGACCATCACGTCGCCCACGGCGTGGAACGAGCCGGTCACGAGAATCGTCCCCGCTCCGCGCTGGACTTCCCGAAGGGCGGCCGGGAAGTCGGGGACGAGCGTCCACGACGCGCGGGCGGGAGGCCGTGACGCATCGCCCAGCCAGCGCCTGAGCCACGCGGCGTCCCAGCCGCGGCTGGCCGCGGTGGGCGCGACGGTGAGCACACCGCGGTCGATCGCGCGGTCGAGCTGGACGAGCATGTCGGGCCACTCCTTGTCGCCCAGAATCGAGATCAGGCCGTGGATCGGCCGCGGCGGGCGGATCGTCTCCAGCGCCGCGACGAGCGAACGGATGCCGTCGGGGTTGTGGGCGACGTCGAAGAGCCACTTGCCGCGCCGGTCGAGCCGCCCCGGGATCCACGCCTCGGCGAAGCCCCGGGCGAGCGCCTCCGGATCGGGCCGCCAACGCGGCGGCAGCGCCAGGAGGATGCCGTGCGCCACGCCGGCGTTCCGGCGCTGGTGCGGTCCCGCCAGGGCAAGCGGTCCGCTCCACTCGTAGCCGGGAGGCATCACCCGGACGTCGGCGCGGGCCGAAGCGTCCACCCGCGCGACCGCCCGATGGGCCTCGCGGCGCAACACTTCCACCAGTTCGGCCTCCCGCTCGCCGATCACGAACGGCGCTCCGGGCTTGGCGATCCCGGCCTTCTCGCCGGCGATCTTCTCCAGGGTGTCGCCCAGGTACTTCATGTGGTCGCGCTCGATCTTGGTCACCGCGCTCACCAGCGGGCGCACCACGTTGGTGCTGTCCAACCGCCCGCCGAGCCCGACCTCGACCACAGCGATCTCCGCGCCGCGCGCCGCGAAGTCCGCGAAGGCGATCGCCGTCGTCGCCTCGAAGAAGGTGGCGCGCCGCTCGAGGATCAGCGGCCGGAGGCGGTCGGTCCACATCGCCACGGCCGCTTCGCCGATTGGCACGTCGTCCACCCGGATGCGCTCGCGGAACGAGACCAGATGCGGCGAGGTGTAGAGCCCTACCCGCCAGCCCGCCGCGCCCAGCGCGGCCGCGACCAGGGTACAGACGCTCCCCTTCCCGTTGGTCCCGCCGACGTGGATCGTGGGGACGACCTCGTGCGGGTTCCCCAGCGGCTTGAGCAGCGCCCGGGTGGTGGCGAGCCCGAACTTGATCGTCGTCGTGCGGGGGAAGAGGAAGTCGAGCGCTTGGTCGTAGGTCAGGGGCATCGGGGCTCGGAGCAACGATGTGGTCGGCATCCGCACCCCCCATGATACCCCCAAACGCCAGCGCCCCACCCAACGAGGCCGCGGGTGGGGCGCCGGAGCAGGCGATGGACTCTCGCGTCAGCTCAGCTCGGCGTGCTCCGCCAGCGGGCGCTGCCCTTGCATGTGGCGCAGGAGTCGCGCGGTGGTGTCCCGGAGCGAGCCGCGCGGGACCACGTCGTCGATCTGCCCATGCTCGACCAGGAACTCGGCCGTCTGGAATCCCTCCGGCAGGTCCTGCCCGATCGTCTGCTTGATCACCCGCTGGCCGGCGAACCCGATCACCGCGCCCGGCTCGGCCAGGATCACGTCGCCCTGCATGGCGAAGGACGCCGACACGCCGCCGGTCGTCGGATCGGTGAGGATCGAGATGTAGGGGATGGCGTCCCGGTGCAGCTGGGCGATGGCCGCGGAGGTCTTGGCCATCTGCATCAGCGAGAGCACGCCCTCCTGCATGCGGGCGCCGCCGGAGGTGGAGACGATCACCAGCGGCAACTTCTTCTCGTGCGAGCGCCGCGCCAGCCGGGCGATCTTCTCGCCCACCACGGAGCCCATCGAGCCCCCCATGAAGCTGAAGTTCATCACACCCAGACTGTACGGCAGCCCGTCGATCTTCGCGCTCCCGGTGAAGATCGCGTCGGCCCGTCCGGCCTTCTTCCGGGCGGCGGTGAGCCGGTCCGCGTAGTGCTCGAAGTGGAGCGGGTCCACCGAGCGCAGCTCGCCATACAGCTCGCGCCAGGTCCCCGGATCGGTGAGGATGTCGATGTACTCCTCGGCCGAGATGCGGCGGTGCCGGCCGCACTCCGGGCAAACACTCAGCGCCTTCTCGAACTTCTCGCGCAAGTCGATGTGCCCACAGCCGTCGCACTTCTCCCACGCATCGGGCGGGATCTCCAACCGCTCGCGCTGCGACGTGCGTGGCTTCCGTTCCTTCTTAAACCATGCCATCACGGCCATAGGAGTAGGGGGTCACCCGGACAGAGGGAACAGTGGGCATCCGGAAACGATGGAATCTCTGCGATCCCGCCCCGGCGCGCTAGACCCGTTTGTAACCGCTTGTCAAATATCAGGATAGCCGGACTGGCGGGAATCGTTCGCGACCCGGAAGGCGAGCCCCAGGCAGAGGGAGCAGATCACGAAAAAGGAGCCTCCGTAGGAGAAAAACGGCAGCGGAATACCGGTGATCGGCATGAGATTCACCGTCATTCCGACATTTTCGTAGACGTGAGTGAAGAGCAGACCGAGGATGCCGAAGATCAGCAGGCTGCTGAAGGAATCGGTGGCCCGCCGGGATATCCGGAGCAGGGTCAGGAAGAGGGCGAGGAACAGCGCCAGGGCGACCACCACGCCGACGAAGCCCAGCTCCTCGCCCACGATCGGGAACACGAAGTCGGTGTGCTGCTCCGGCAGGAACGCGAGCCGCTTCTGCGGACCGTCGGTATATCCGGTGCCGAACCAGCCGCCCGACCCGATCGCCACCCGCGACTGGATCGCGTGGTAGCCCGCCGCCCTCGGATCCACTTCGGGATTGAGGAAAGTCAGCAGCCGGTTCTGCTGGTACGGGGCCAGCCGCTTCCACAGCGGCAGGGCGATCGCGCCCATCGCGACGTTCAGGAACCAGACCACCAGTGCATCCGAGATGTAGGGCCGCCAGACGAAGAGGAGCGCCGTGAAGAACACCATCCAGGCCCCCCAGGTCCAGTCGTTGAACGCCAGCAGGAGGCTCAGCCCAGGTGACGCGAGCAGGAAGAGGAGCCTCGGCCGTACGCCCGCCCAGAACAGCATGGCGAAGGCGATCCCGACGAAGACGATGGCGCTGCCCAGGTCGGGCTGCTTGAGGACGAGGAGAAACGGGGTCCCGACGATCAGCCCCGGGACCAGCAGGTCGCGGAGGGAGCGCGGCGGCTCCCTCCGTCCCGAGAGATACCGGGCGAGCATCAGAACCGTGGCCACCTTGGCCAGCTCCGACGGCTGTCCGATCTGATGGCCTCCGATGGAGAGCCAGCTGTTGCTGCTCGACGCGGTCCCCGCCCCGGTGCCGACCAGCAGCACCAGCACCAGCAGGAACAGACTGACCCCGTAGAGCGCCGGCGCGAGCCATTCGAGGAGCCGCGGCGAGACGTGGAAGACCACGCCGGCCGCGACGATGCCGATTCCCACCCAGACGAACTGGCGGTGCCACACGCCGGCCGCGCGGGTCGGCACGTCGGTCTGCCCCGCCGAGTAGAGGGTGAGCAGGCCGAACAGAATGAGCCCGGCACTCACCATCAGGAGCTGGCGATCCACCGTCGGGGCCCTCACGGCTGGTCCGCCGATCGCCGGATCGAGTCCTCGACCTCGCGTGCGCCTACCGAGCGCCGAATCGAGTCCTCGAGGGCCCGGGCGGCCGCCGAATCCGGGTTGAGCTCGACCGGGCGAGGCGCCGTGTCCTGCGGGACCACGGTTTCGTCGAGCAGCACCTTGATCTTGATGGTGCCGACGGTGTCGGGGCCGAGGAGCTGGCGCTTGAGCGTCCGCATCACGTAGGGCGCGACGCTGGAGCCGTGCTCGGCGAACTCCATGATGGCGCCGATGATGAGCTCGGGCTTGTCGGCGGGCGCGAACCCGATGAACCAGCCGTGGTCCTTGCCGTGGGAGTTCTGTGCGGTCCCGGTCTTCCCCGCCATTGCCAAGTCCTGTCGGCGGCTCGCCGCGGCGGTACCGCGCTCGACCACGGCGATGAGCGACTGCCGCAGTCCATCGAGCTGCGCCTGCGTCAGCCCGAGGTCCACGGTCTTGCTCGAGACCGGACGCACGATGTAGGGAATGGACGACCGTCCCTCGCTCGCCAGGCCCTCGTAGAACTTCATCATGTTGATCAGGGTCTCGGTGATCTCACCCTGCCCGATCGAGAAGTTGAGCGTCGTGGCCGGCGGGCTCCAGTGCCTGGGGCCGTACAGCTTGTCGAAGTACGCGGTGGAGGCCGGCCAGATCGGGGCCTTCTCGTTCTCCAGGTCGATCCCGCTCTTGTCCCGGAACCCCATCAGGACGCCGTCGTCCATGATCGCCTTGAGGCCCAGCCGGAGCCCGACCTGGTAGAAGTACACGTCGCAGCTCTTGGCCACGGCGCCGATCAGGTCGAGTGAGCCGTGTCCTTCCTTCTTCCAGCAGCGAAACACCCGGTTGCCCAGCCGCAGACCGCCGCGACAGGGTGTCGGCATGTGGGTGTCGAGGCCGATGAGCCCGCGCTTCAGCGCCATCGCGGCGATCGCCAGCTTGAACGGCGAAGCCGGCGGATAGCGGGTCTGGATCGCGCGGTTGAGCAGCGGGCGGGCCTCGTCCTCGTTCAGCGCCCGCCAGTTCGCCCGGGAGATGCCGCCCACGAAGACGTTCGGATCGTACGAGGGCGACGAGTAGAGGGCGCGGATCTGACCGCCGGGAGCCATCGCGATCATGGAGCCACGGACGCCCGCGGGCCAGATGCTGTCGATGAAGCGCTGGAGGTCGAGATCGATCGTGGTGAAGATCGGCCGGCCGGGGGTGGGCTGCAGCGAGGCGCCGCCCGCGTCCTCCCGGACCAGTCGTCCTCGCGCGTTCACCTCCATGTACCGCACCCCCGCGATCCCGCGAAGGGTGTCGTCGTATTGCCGCTCGAGGCCGGCCTTGCCCACGATCGTTCCCAAATCGGCGCCGGGGAAGCGCTCGGCCGTCAGGTCGTTCTCGGTGACCTCGGAGACGTAGCCCACCAGATGGGCCACCGCCTTGCCGGCGGGATAGAGTCGCTTGGGCTCCGACTGGATGACCAGTCCGGGAAGCACCGCGCGGTGTTCTTCCAACCGGGCGATCGTCTCGAAGGTGGCGTCGCCGAAGACCACCGCGGGCTGATAGCGCGCCAGTCCAAACCGGCGAACCACCTCCTCGACCTCGGCGGTGTCGATGGGCACGAACCGGCCGATCCGGGCGATCACGGCCCGCAGCGAGTCCACCGACGGCGCCAGGACCTTGACCGAGTAGCCCGGGACGTTCTCGGCGATGACGTTGCCGTTCCGGTCGAAAATGGTGCCCCGCGGCGGGGTGAGTGAGATCGGGCGCAGCCGGTTGGTCTCGGCCCGAAGCTGGAACTTCTCGTGCTGGATGATCTGGGTCCGGAAGAAGGCGCCACTCAGCAACACGAACGCGGCGACCAGCACCAGCTGGGCGATGTCGGCCCGCTCGCGGACCCGGTAGGAGTCGAAGCCGTTCATACGTCGAGCCTGATGGCGAACCACTCGCGGAAGGCCGCCAGGACCAACAGGGCGATGGCCGCGGTGGAGAGCGCCTGGAGCGGGCTGTTGAGGGTCAGCTCCACCAGGAGCCGGCCACCGGAGGTGCCACTCGCCAGCAGCACGATGAGGTCGCGCACCCAGAGCGCCACCGCCACGAAGGCGGCGTTGACCAGCAGATTATCGGCGAAGAAGACCGCGCGGCCCCACGCCACAAGGTAGCCGACCACGGTGTGCGCCAGCGCGCCCGCACCGAATGCCGCAGGGGTCAGCGCGTCGTTCACGATGCCCGCTACGAATCCCGCGAGCGCCCCGGCTCCGGGCCCGGCGCGCATGGCGAAGAATACCAGCGCGATGAGCAGGAAGTCGGGGCTTACCCGCGCGCTCCAGAGTCGCGGCCTGAGGTAGAAGTGGAGCAGCACCAGGAGGGCCATCACCAGCACCAGCTGGATCCGGTTGGCGCGGGAGACGCTCACCGGGCCGAGTCCTTCGGCGCCGCGAGCGAGTCGGCCCGCCGGGCTGTGGCCCGCGCCTTCGCCGCCGCCGCGAGCGAGTCGGTCCGTCGGACCGCGGCCCGCGCCTTCGCCGCTGCCGCGAGCGAATCGGCCCGGCGGACCTTGGCCGCCTCCACCGAGTCCGTGCGGCGGATCTCGGCGATCGAGTCCAGCCGCATCGCGAGCAGCGCCGAGTCGCTGGGGAAGGCGCGCTCGAGGCTGGTACCGGGGGGCGAGATCAGCACGAGGACGTGGGCCACCGCCCCCGGATTCGCCGCCGGGAGCAGTCGGTAGACCCGCTCCCACCCGGCCTGCTCGCGGACCACGCCGGTCACCGTGCCCACCGGAATCCCTTTGGGATACACCCCGCCGAGACCCGAGGAGAGCACCAGCGTGCCAGCCGGCACCGAGTCCCGGTAGGGGACGCCGCGGAACTCGAGTGCCCCTTCCCCACCCATGCTGGAGAGCGACGGCGCGACGACGCCACTGGCGTTGCCGCCGACGGTGTACGCGCTCACCCGGAACTCCGGATGGGCCCAGGTCATGACCACACTCGAGCCTTCCCCGGCGCTCAGCACCATGCCGATCAGGCCCTCGGGTGCCACGACCGGGTCGAACTCCGAGACCAGGTCGCTCCGGCCGACCTCGAGGAGCAGGGTCCGGCCGTCGGTCGCCTGGGTCTGATGCAGGACCTCGGCGGCGACGTACGGTGTGGAGATGCGGTGGCGCAGCGTGAGCAGCTGGCGGAGCCGCTCGTTCTCGGCAACGAGCGAGGGGATGCCCTGGGCCAGGTAGGAGGCGGAGTCGCGCTGGACGGTGATGGCCCTGAGTCGGGCGCGGCTGGTCCGTCCCTCCTCAGCGCGCGCCTGGAGCCAGACCAGCGGGGCCAGCACGGTGCCCCTCAGAGTATCGGAGATGCCCTGGCCCCAGGCCGAAGGAGAAAAAAGCCCGACCAGGGAGAGGCCGAGGCAGGTGAGGAACATGATGCTGTCCCGGCGCGTGAAGGAGCGTTCCGACGCGCTGGACATGCTCAGGCGGAGAGGACGCTGCGGTATTTCTCGTAGTCGTCGAGAATGCGTCCGGTGCCGCGGACGACGCAGGTCAACGGGTCCTCGTCCACGTGGATGGGGAGGCCGGTCTCCTGCGCCAGGAGGATGTCGAGCCCGCGAATCAGCGCGCCGCCGCCGGTCATCACGATGCCCCGGTCCACGATGTCGCTGGCGAGCTCCGGTGGGGTGATCTCGAGCGCGCGCCGCACCGCGTCCACGATCTGCTGGATCGGCTCCTGGA
>CAYPAE010000032.1:0-10846 GCA_964408595.1 uncultured Gemmatimonadaceae bacterium
CAGCGGGGCGGTAAGAGCACACCCGGCCCTCGCGTTCACGGAGCAGACTGCCCCGCTGCCCCGCCGCCCCGCTGCCCCGCCTTATCGCCAGTCTACCACCACGCCCTGCTTGGGTATCGCTCCGCCGAGCACCCGCCCCTGCGGATCCACTTTCAACCGGAACTCCACGTCGCCGATCGCGAGCGCCAGGGAATCCGATCCGACCGGCTTCAGCGTTCCGCTCACCGTCTGCCCGCCGCCGAGATTGAAGAACGGCACCTGTCCCGGCGTCGCGCCTTTGGCGCGGGACCGCCGGATGGCCTGCTCCAGCAGCGCGAACGACATGTTGAGATAGGGAATCGCGCCGGCCTGGGTCCCGAACACCCGCGTCTCGATGCTCTGCCCGATGATGGCGTCCACCGCGGCGCTGTCCTCCTTGAAGATCACTCTCGCCCGCTGCACCAGCTTCGCCTTCACCCTCCCGCTGTCGGCATCCTCCCGCACCACGACGTCGATCATCGGCACCGAGGCATCGGGGGCGAGCACCGCCGTGTAGCGCTGGAAGGTGTGCTTGGAGTTGTTGAGGGTCAGCGTGCCTCGGATCGTGGTCTCCTTCCGGGAGAACGTCTCGGTGGCCACGGTGTCGCCGGAGCGACGCACGACGAAGGTGCCGCTGTCCGCCACTGTCTGGGCGGCGGCCGGCAGAGCGGACAGGAGCAGGAGAGCTATGGAGCAGGTTGGTCTGTGCACGTATGTCATTGCCACGCAATTGATTGAGGTTGAGCAGTAGCGCCAGACGATGGGGGATGGTAGCCGCACGCCGTGGGCGAACGCAATTCCGTACCTCCGCGCGGGCGATCGGTTCCGCAAGTGACGAGCCCGAGAGCTAGGGTGGGGTCCTTTCCCACCCCGGAGCCCGCGTGGAGCTCGCGGAGCTGTTGAAGGGAATCCGCTCGCTGGAAGACCTCCCCGCGCTCGCCGCGGCCTTGGGCCACGAGCCGTTGTGGGACCCGGTGCCAGGAAGCCAGGAGCCGACCGTCGTGGTCGGCCGAGCGGGAGACTTTCCCTGGTACGCGCTGTCGGGAGCAGGGGCCGATCGCAAGGCCCGCGCGCTCGCGCGCAGGATGGCCGCTCGTGGGCGGCTCTGTGGCGTGTTGGGTCTCGACCCAGCGTTGCGTCGGCTGACCGTCACCGTATCGCTCGACGGCGCACCGCGGCTCTCGGTCGACCTCGACGCGCCCGAGCGGTCGGCGCTCGCAGCCCTCAGGCGGCTTGCAGCTGGCGGCTTCGCCGGCGCCACCGGCTACGCGGCACACGTCGCCGACGCGCTCGGCGGGGAGGCGGTCGGCCAGCGCTTCTTCCGCGAGTTCCGCGCGACACTGGAGCGCATGGCCGCCGGCCTGCCCGGCCCGCTCCCCGCCGCCGACCGCCACGCGCTCGCTCTCCTCCAGCTCACCCGCGTCCTCTTCCTCTATTTCGTCCAGGCGAAGGGCTGGCTGGCCGGCAACGGCCGGTTCCTGGCCGAGGCCGTGGATCGCTGCCTCGCCCGGAGGCGCAGGGTCCACCGAGATCTCTTGCGGCCGCTCTTCTTCGGCACGCTCAACCGCCCGAACGCCGAGCGGGGCCGTACCGCGCTCGGCTTCGGCCCGATTCCCTTCCTCAATGGCGGGCTGTTCGAGCCGCACCCGCTGGAGCGACGGCTGCGGGGCGACATCGCGGACGCCCTGTGGCGCGACGCCTTCGACCGGCTGTTCGAGCGCTTCCACTTCACCGTGGCGGAGGGCGAGCGCGGCGGCATCGCTCCCGACATGCTCGGCCGGGTGTTCGAAGGAGTGATGGCGCCGGACGAACGCCGCGCCTCGGGCACGTATTACACGCCAGCCGCCCTGGTTGACGAGCTGCTGGGCGAAGGACTCGCGGCTCTGGTCTCCGAGCGCCTCGGGTGCCCTCAGGCGGAGGCAGAGCGGCGCCTCGCCGATGGAGAGGAGGCGGCCCGGCGGGCGGTCCGCCGGCTCAGAATACTCGATCCCGCGGTCGGCTCCGGCGCCTTCCTCCTCGGCGCTCTCGAGCGACTCTCCTCCCTTGGCCCGGTCAACGGATCGGCCGCCGCGGCCCGAAGGCGCATCCTCCAGCGGAACCTCTTCGGCGTGGATCGGAACGGTGCCGCGGTGCGGCTCACCGAGCTGCGGCTCTGGCTCGCGGTGATCGCCGACGACCGAACCGAGCGGCCGGAAGAGGTTCATCCACTCCCCAACCTCGACTGCCTGATCCGTCAGGGCGACAGCCTCTTCGATCCGACCGGCTCCGGATTCCGGGTGCCCGCCGATCGCCGCCGGGCGTCGGAGCTGGCCGCACTGCGGCGAGAGGTCGTCACCGCGACCGGCCGAGGGAAGCGGGAGATCCTCCGCGACCTCGCGCGCGCGGAAGCCGGAATCGCCGCGGAGTCGCTCACGGCAGCCGACGCCGCATTGCGCGGCTCCGTCACGGAGTGTCTGCGGATCGCACGGAGCGCCGACTTGTTCGGTGGGCGCAAAGGCCTCGACGCGCAGGGCGCGGAGCGACTGGCGGAGCTCCGCCGAGAGCTCCGCCAGGTCAGGTCGCTGCGCCGGGCGCTGGCTCGAGAAGGCGAGGTGCCCTGGTTCGACTACCGGGTCCAGTTCGCCGACGTGTTCGCGGCCGGAGGCTTCGACCTCGTGGTGGGCAATCCGCCGTGGCTGCGAGCCGAGGAGCTGCCGGCCGATCTGCGGCGCCGGCTCGCGGGCCGGTACCGATGGTGGCGCTCCGGGAGGGGAGGCTATGCCAATCGCCCGGATCTCGCCATCGCATTCCTCGAGCGGTCGCTGGAGCTCGCCGCGCCCGGCGGCGTGGTCGCGATGCTGGTGCCCGCCAAGATCGCCACCGCGGGATACGGCGCGGCTGCTCGACACGCGCTCGCCGCCGGAATGACGCTGGTAGCCGTCGCGGATCTGACCGGCAGTCCTCACGCCTCGTTCGAGGCTACGGTCTATCCTCTCGCTCTGGTCGCACGGAAGGCGGCTGCTCCGCCCCGTCACCGGGTGCGGGTGACGCTGGGCTCGGGCCCCACCGTGCCCCAGTCCAGCCTTCGCGGCGGCTCCCCGTGGCTTCTCGGCCGGCAGCCATTGCGCGACGCGCTCGCCGCCTTACGGCAGGCGCATCCGCGGCTCGACTCGGTCGTGTCCTGCCATCTCGGCCTCAAGACGGGCGCGAACCGGATCTTCCTCGATCCCCCCGATGTCGAGGCCGAGCTGATACGCTGGGCTCTCCGAGGCCGGGATCTCGCGCCGTTCATGCCGCGCCGCCGAACCCGCCTCCTGTGGACTCACGGGGCCGACGGCTCGCCCCTGCCCCGCCTTCCGCCGCGGACCGCGGCATACCTCGCACCGCACCTGCCGTTGCTCCGCTCGCGCACCGACTACGCCGGCGGGCCGCCGTGGACGCTGTTTCGCGCGCGAGCGGCGGTGGCCCCACACCGCGTGGTGTGGGCCGACCTCGCACGCGGGCTTCGGGCGGCCTCGCTCAGCGGCCTTCACGACACGATCCCTCTCAACAGCTGCTACGTGGCGCTGACGGGGAGCGATGTGGCGGCCGATCGGCTCGCCGCCTGGCTCAACAGCAGCTGGCTTCGCGCCGCCGCGCGGGCCGGTGCGGTGCCCGCGGCCGGCGGGTGCGCGCGCTACTCGGCGGGCACCGTCGGGGCGCTGCCTCTCCCAGCGGGCGTGCTTTCCGACGACGACCTCTCCACCCTCTCCCGCTCGGCCCGCAACGGCGGCCGAGTGCAGGACGACCTCGATGACATCGCCGCCAGACACCTCGACCTGGGCGCATCCCACCGGACAGCGTTGCTCGGCTCGCTCGACGGGCGTGCCGAGCATCGTGGCTGAAGCGCTCGCGCCGGTACCCGACCCGGTGGTGACGGCGCTGCGCCCGGGATGCTGGAGGCCCGCCGCGGAAGTCGCCCGCGCGATGGCGCGCCGGCTCGCGCCCGACGAGGACACCGACCCACCGCCTGGGTGGCTTCGACCCGAGCAGATCAGGAGCTTTCGCCGTGCGCTGCACGCGCTCCGGCGATACGGCGGGACGCTGCTCGCCGACCCGGTGGGCAGCGGAAAGACCTACGTGGCGCTCGCCGCAGCGGCGGCGCTCAACCGCGGCCGTCCGACCGCGTGTCTGGTGCCGGCCACCCTGGTCGAGCAGTGGAGGGCGACGGCCTGCGTCCTCGACCTGGAGATCGTCACCGGCTCGCATCAATCGGTGAGTCGCGGGCGGCTGCCCGACGTGAGTCGAGGCCTGGTCGTGGTGGACGAGGCGCACCACTTCAGGAATCCGGCGACGTGGCGCTATCGGAACGTGGCGCCCTGGCTGGTGGGCCGTCCGGTGCTGCTGGTGTCCGCCACGCCCGTGGTGAACCGGCTCGACGACCTGCTCCACCAGCTCCGGCTCGGCGTTCGCGACGATGCGCTGGCCGCGGACGGGGTGGCGTCGCTCAGAGCGCTCCTCGGCCGCGGATGCGGATCGCCCGCGCTCGGCAGGTTGGTGGTCGAATCGTCGTGTCCCGAAGGTCTCCGTCCGGAGCGTCGAGGCGTCGCGATCTCGCCGGACCCCTCCGAGTGTGAGGCCGCCGAGGCGTCGCTCGCGTCGATCGACCGGCTGCGGCTGTCCCGCGTGCCGGGAACGGAGGCGCTGGTGCGAACGGTGCTGCGGCGCGCCGCGGCATCCAGCCCTGCGGCACTGGCCGCGGCGCTCCGGCGCTATCGGAGCCTCCTGCTTCACGCCCGAGACGCCGCCGGCGCCGGGCGTCCGCTCCAGCGCGCCGCGATCCGGCGCTTCACCGGTGAGCTGGAGGACCAGCTCGTCTGGTGGGAGCTGATGCCGGCCGGCGAAGATCCCAACGATCTCCAGCTCGACGACCTCGACCGGATCGACGAAGTGGTACGCGAGGCGACCAGCGCCGAGAAACAGCCGGACGGAAAGGTCGAGCGGCTCCGGTCGCTGCTCGCCGACGGACGCCCGACCCTGGTCTTCACCTCGCGCCGGGAGACGGTGCGCTACCTCCGCGACCGGCTGGGCCCGGCTCCGATCGCGTGGTGCACCGGCGCGCGCGCGGGAGTCGGCCACTGCCCGATGCCGCGGGCGAGCGTGCTGGGCTGGTTCCGCCAGCGCGACGTCGGAATCGCCCCGCTTCGGGTGCGCCATCTCCTGGTGACCGACGTCGCCGCCGAAGGCCTCGACCTCCAGCGGGCGGCGCGAGTCGTCCACTACGACTTGCCCTGGACGCCGATGCGGATGGAGCAGCGGGAAGGGAGGGCCGTACGGCTCGGCTCCCTGCATCGGGAAGTGGAGGTGGTCGTATTCCGGCCCCCGGGCGCGATCGAGCGCGCGCTGCGGATCACGCAGGCGCTCACGGTGAAGGCGCGGCTCCCGGCGACGGCGGGGCTCGGTGCCGCGGGCCGCGGACTCTGGCGATGGCGATCCGAGCTGGCCGACGCGTACGCGGAGGGCGAGGCAGCGCTCGGAACCGCGGTGGTGCCGAGGGGTCCGGCCGGAGTCCTCGCGGGGTTCGAGCTGTACGACGTCGGATCCGACGCCCAGAGCAGGCTCGCCTCGGCGCTGCTATGGATCGAGCCCGGAGGAGAGTGGACCGAGGAGGAGCGGATCGTGGCTGCGAGGCTCGTCGAGGCGGCGACCTCTCATTGCGCGGCGCCGGACCCGGCTCGGCTTCGCGAGGCGCTATCGCTCGTCGCCGGCCCCATCCGATCCAGGCTCGCGCTCGCCCGCGGCAGCCGGTGGGCGGCACCGGCCGCGGACCCCATAGCGCATCAGGTGGCGCTCAGGCTGCATCAGGGCATTCGCGAGGCGGCCCGCCGCCGGGATCTCGACGCGCTGGCCGGATTGGAGCGGGCACTCGCGTTCGTGGGCAGGGGTCACACTGCCGGGGAGTCGCTCGAGCTGGAACGGTTGGCCGGGATGCCGGATGGCGAGTTCAGCCGGAAGGTGCTCCGGCTTCCCGCTCCCCGGGGCCGCTGGGAGGCGATCGAAGCGCGCCTGGGCGGGGTCCTGCTCTTCGTGCCGGGCTGATCAGTCGCCCGGGCGGCGGCCGAGCGCCGCGCGCCCTCCCACCGGCTTCTCGCCGCCGCGGAACTCGAAGTGCTCCCCAGGGAGCAGCCGCGGGCCGCCCGGCTCGACCTCACCCTCGCGAACGCGGCGGAGATAGAGGTGCTCCGCGAGCGTCGCCGCGTTGAACCACACGCCGGGCTCGATGCCGGGATACCGGTCCGCATGATCGCGGCGGAGCCGCGCCTCGCGCACGCTGGGGTCGGTCATCGGCTCAGACCTCCGGCGGATGCCAGAGGTGTCTCGGGGCGGCGGCTGTAGCGGGTGTATATGATGGCTGCCATGATGGCGACGAGCTCGACTGGCTGCATTAGAAGGCTCCACGGGAAGGGCAGGAGGACAGGATATGCCGCGGGTTTCGCCGACGCAACCGGGGGCTTGCCCCGATAGATTTCCGCCATGCCCAATATCCGCACCGTCCTCTTCGATCTCGACGGCACCCTCATCGACTCGGTCCGGCTGATCCTGGACAGCTACCACCACACCTTGGCGACCCATGGCCTCCCACCTCGCACCGACGAGGAATGGCTCGAGGGCGTGGGCACCCCCCTCAGCGCGCAATTTGCCACATGGCAGGAGACGGATGGAATGCTGGACGCGCTGATCGCCACCTACCGGGAGTACAACCTGAAGCATCACGACCGGATGGTGACGGCCTACCCCGGAGTGGTGGACGTGGTGAGGGTGCTCAAGGAGGACGGGGTCGCCACCGGACTGGTCACCAGCAAGAATCGGTCGGGCGCACTCCGCGGGCTGACGCTGGCGAGGCTCGAATCGCTCATGGACGTGCTGGTCTGCGCCGACGAGGTGGAGAACCCGAAGCCGCATCCCGAGCCGGTCGAGAAGGCGGTGCGCCTGCTTGGCTCGGATCCAGCCACCACGGTCTACGTGGGCGACAGCATCCACGACATGCGCTCCGGTCGCGCGGCCGGGGTGCGCACCGCGGCGGTGCTCTGGGGGCCGTTCGGTCGGAGCCATCTGGAGGGGTCGCAGCCGGATTACTGGCTGGAAAAGCCGGAGGAGTTGCTGGGAGTGGTGCGAGAGCGAGGAAGAGTGTCACCCTGAACGCAGTGAAGGGTACCATGCTGGCTTGGCCCCCTTCGCTGCGCTCAGGGTGACAACACCTGCCCGCCTGCCCGCCCGCGTTGCCGCGTTGCCGCCTGTCGCTCTACTCGTCCAAGATCTCCCTCAGCCGCCTCATCAACTGCTCCACCGTGAACGGCTTCTCCACGAAGCCGGTGTTGGGCGGCATGACGCCGCCCGCGGCGATCGCCTTCTCGGTGTAGCCCGACATGAAGAGAACCTTGAGGCCGGGACGGTGCGCCCGCAGCCGCTCGGCCAGCTCCTTCCCGCCCATCTCCGGCATGACCAGATCGGTGACGACGAGGTCGATCGGCCGGCCGCTCTCCTCTACGATGCGGAGGGCGTCGGCGCCGTGCCTCGCCTCGAGCACCTGATAGCCCTGGCGCTCCAGCAGGCGGCGGGCCGAGCTCCTCACCGCGGCCTCGTCCTCCACCAGCAGCAGCGTCTCGGTGCCGCCGGGCAGCCGGCGGCGGTCCACCTTGGATGCGGCCGCCGGCTCGCTGCCGATATAGCGTGGCAGGAACACGGTGAACGTCGCGCCGCGGCCCGGTGCGCTCTCGACCGCGATGTGGCCGCCGCTCTGCTGCACGATGCCGTAGACGGTGGAGAGGCCGAGCCCGGTACCCTTTCCCGGCTCCTTGGTGGTGAAGAACGGCTCGAAGATGCGGGCATGATGGGCGAGGTCGATGCCAACGCCGGTGTCGCTCACCTCCAGCGCGACGTACGCGCCGGCCCGCACTCCGTTGGGCCGGGTGCTCGACTCCCCCGTCAGCTCGCGGTTCGAGGTGGAAATGACGAGGCGCCCACCCTGCGGCATCGCGTCGCGCGCGTTCACCACCAGGTTCATCAGCACCTGCTCGAGCTGGCCCGGATCGGCGAGCACGAACCAGAGCCCCGGCTCGTAGGTCACGTCGAGCACGATGTCGGCGCCGACCAGGCGGCGGAGCATGCCGTCGGTCTCCGCCACCACGCTGTTGAGGGAGAGCACTTTCGGCTGGAGCACCTGGCGCCGGCTGAAAGCGAGGAGCTGGCGGGTGAGCCCCGCGGCCCGGAGTCCCGCCTGACGAATCTGCTCGACGTCGCTGCGGATCGGGTCGCCCTGCCGCACCTGGTCCAGGAGGAGATCGCAGTAGCTGAGGATCGCGGTGAGCAGGTTGTTGAAATCGTGCGCGATCCCGCCGGCGAGCTGACCCACGGCCTCCATCTTCTGCGCCTGGCGGAGCTGCTCCTCGCTCCGGCGGAGCGCCTCCTCCGCCGCGCGCTGGTCGCTGACGTCCTGGTTGAGGACGATCGCGCCCTCGATCGCGCCGCCGGCGCCGGTGATCGGCACCGCCGAGTTGAGGATCACCCGCTCCGACCCGTCGAAGCCCTGGATCCGTATCAGCTCGTTGAGCGAGATCTCGCCGTGGCGCACGGCGCGGACCGCGGCCCATTCGTCGGGCGCGATCGGCCGGCCGCTCTCCACCCACCAGCCCTTGAACTGGTCGAACCCGTCTATCCCGACGTAGCGCGCCGCGCCCCAGAGCTGCTGGCCCGCGGCGTTGCCGTACACGATCCGCCCACTCGGCCCCACGACCCAGACGCCGACCGGCAGCGTCTCCAGCACCTGCTGGAGCAGTCTGGTGGACTGGCCCAGCGCCTCCACGTTTCGGGCGCGCTCGATGGCGATCCCGGCGAGGTGGCTGGCGATCTCGACGATACGGAGATCGTCGGGCGACGGGTCCCGGGGCTCCGGGTAGTAGTTGGCGAGGGTGCCGAGCACGACGCCGGAGGTGGAGGAGATGGGGACCGACCAGCAGGCGCGGAAACCCGCCGCCAGAGCGACCTCCCGCTCGGGCCAGTCCCAGAGCGGGTCGGTCGCGATGTCCCGCACCACCACCGGGGCGCGGCGGTAGGCGGCGGTACCGCAGCTGCCGTGCGCCGGACCCACCGGCACGACCTGGATCATGCTCAGGTACTCGGCCGGGAGCGAAGGGGCGCTCGCCAGCCGGAGCTGTTCCCCGCCCGGAGCCAGCGTCATGATCGAGGCGGCGAACCCGCTGCCGTGCTCCTCGGCGAACCGGACGATCCCGTCGAGGATCTGGGTGAGATCCTCCCCGGCGGCGACCCGCTCGAGCAGCCGGCCCTGCCCCGCTGCCAACGCCTCGGCGCGCTCGCGGTCGGCGATGTCCGAGCGCAGCTCAGCCTCGACCTCGCGCGCCCGGCTCACGTCCGCTATCGCGCCGACCACCCGAACCGCGTCGCCGGACCGATCGGTGACGACGTAGCTGCGGACGGCCACGCGGGCGTAGCTCCCGTCGCCCCGGCGGAAGCGATACTCCTGCTCCCAGGCGCGCTCGCTCCGGCCGAGCGCGCCCTGGATCCCCGCCACGACCCGCTCGCGGTCCTCCGCGTGGATGTGCTCGTACCACCAGGCCGCGCTGGTCACCAGATCGGTCGGCGAGTGGCCGAGGAGAGTCTCCAATCCCTCGCCCCACACCACGCGATTGGTTATGAGGTCCCAGTCCCAGGCGGCGTTTCGGGTGGCCTGTACCACCAGCCGGTAGCGCTCCTCGCTCTCGCGCAGCTCGGTCTCGGCCCGCTTGCGGTCGCTGATGTCCTGGATGGCGAAGACGAAGTGCCGGGGGCGGCGCTCCGCGTCGGCGACCAGCGTCACCGTCACGAGGCCCCAGGTCGCTTCTCCGCTTCGCCGGAGGCAGCGGTGCTCGGAGGTGTAGCTGGGGCATTCGCCGGCGAGAAGCAGCCGCACCGCCTCCCGCTGGACCGGCCGGTCGTCGGCGTGGATGACCCCCTCGGCCAGGGCGCCGAGCAGCTCCTCCTCCTGGTAGCCCAGCAGCTCGCAGAGCGCCTGGTTCACCCGGGTCCAGCGCCCCTCGGGCGAGGCCACTCCCATCGGGATCCCGGTGTCCCCGAAGACGTCGGGAGGCCGGGGGCCGCCGTTGCCGTGCGGCGCTTTCGCCGGCGGCTCCTGAGACCTGAGGGTCCGCAGCTCGATCTCGGACGCGGCGCACGCCGCGAGATCCTGTAGCAGCGCCACGTCGCGCTCCGACCAGAGCCTCGGCATCCCGTCCACCACGCTGAACGCCCCCACCACGTGGCCTTGGCGAGTGACGAGAGGGACCCCGGCGTAGGCGATCCACCCGAGCTCCCGCACCGCGGGATTGCTGCGGAGGAGCGGGTGCCGGCGGGTGTCCTCGACCACGAGCGGCTCGCCCGAGACGGCGACGTGGCGGCAGAACGAATGGCTGAGTGGAGAGCTCCGGCGGCTCGCCCACGGCTCGGGTAACCCCGTGGCGCTCTTGAAGAACTGCCGGTCTTCGGTGACGAGGGTGATCAGGGAGACCGGGGCGCCGAGCAGCCGGGCCGCCATCCGAGTCAGCCGGTCGAAGGCCTCCTCTGGAGGAGTGTCCAGCAGCGCGGTCTGGTTCACCGCGGCGAGCCGCTCGCGGGCGTCGGTGGGGGGGAGCATAGGTGGCAGAACTTATCACCGCTATCGGCGGTCAGCTATCAGCTGTCAGAGGGCAGGTGTCATGGCCTCCTTCGCTTCGCTCAGGATGACATCTCTGGTTAGCCGGCAGCTCATCCCGATGCTATCTTCCCGACCGCTCAATCCCGTTCCTGGACGTGACAAATGCGGCTCCTGCCTCGCGAC